>DASQXU010000270.1:0-11156 GCA_035639555.1 Thermoleophilaceae bacterium | reverse complement strand
CGAGTCGACGAAGCGGTCGCAGACCACGACGCGGCCGTCCTCGAGGGCGGGGCGGATGACGCGCGCCACCAGCTCGGCGCGGGCGGCCGCGAACAGGAGCGCCTCGGTCTCCGGACCCAGCTCCACCCCGGGATCCTTGAGGACGGCGCGGATCCGCTCGCCGACCTGCGTGCCGCCGGGCTCGCGGACGCCCAGCGCCGCGGCGCCGAGCGCGTCGCAGAGCATGCCGGCCTGCGTGGTCTTGCCCGAGCGGTCGATCCCCTCGAAGCTCACGAAGAGTCCGCCCATCGAGCGGCGACCGTAGCAGCAGGTGAGGCGGCCCCGGCCGCGCTCTCGGAGCGCGAATAGGATCCCGCGCCGTCATGCGCGCGGTCGTCACCGGGGGCGCCGGCTTCATCGGGTCGAACCTCGTCGACGCGCTGCTCGAGCGCGGGGACGAGGTGACCGTGCTCGACGACCTCTCGACCGGCCGGCGCGAGAATCTGGAGCCGGCGCTCGCCGCGGGGGCGGAGCTGGTCGAGCTCGACATCCGCGACGCCGAGGCGGTGATCGCCGTCCTCGAGCGGCTCCGCCCGCGGGCCGTCTTCCACCTGGCGGCCCAGATCGACGTCCGGCGCTCGACCCAAGACCCTGCCTTCGACGCGCGCGTGAACGTCGAGGGCACGATCAACCTCCTCCAGGCCGCCCTCCGCGCTCGAGTTGCGCGGTTCGTGAACACATCGACCGGGGGGGCGATCTACGGCGAGGCCCGGGTCCTCCCCGCTCCCGAGGACCACCCGGTCGCGCCCGAGGCCCCCTACGGCCAGTCGAAGTTCGCCGCCGAGGGCTACTGCGAGCTCTTCCGCCGCCTCCACGGCCTCTCGACGGTCTCGCTCCGCTACAGCAACGTTTACGGCCCGCGCCAGGACCCCCTCGGGGAGGCCGGCGTGATCGCGATCTTCTGCGGCCGGCTGCTCGCCGGCGAGCGGCCGACCGTGTTCGGCGACGGCCTTCAAACCCGCGACTACGTGTACGTCGACGATGTCGTTCGGGCGAACCTGCTGGCCGTCGGGTCGCCCGCCGGGGGGGCGTTCAACATCGGACGCGGGGTCGAGACCACCGTGCTCGAACTGGTCGAGGCCCTCGCGCCGCACGCCCGCGATGGTTTCGAGCCCGAGCACGCGCCCGCGCGCCCGGGCGAGGTCCGCCACAACGCGCTCGACTCCACGCGCGCCGAGGCGGAGCTCGGTTGGCGGGCCACGGTCGGGCTTGAGGAGGGACTCGAGCGGACGCTCGGGTCTCTGCGCTGACCACACAACATGTTGTGGAACATCCGGAGGGCGGGTGCCACCTGTAGTAGAATGACGTCGTGCGCTGCCCCTTCTGCAGCTCCTCCTCGACGCGCGTCGTCGACTCCCGCCTGACCGAGCCCGGCGACGCGGTTCGCCGGCGCCGGGAGTGCGAGGAGTGCAGCGGGCGGTTCACCACCTACGAGCGGGTCGAGGGCCCCGCGGTCACCGTGCTGAAGCGCGACGGACGCCGGGAGCGCTTCGACCGACAGAAGCTGCTGCGAGGGCTGGAGCGGGCGGCGAACAAGCGACCGGTCAGCGAGGAGCAGCTCGAGGCCCTGGCCGACTCGATCGCCGCGGCCGTGCGTCGGGGCGGTCCCGAGGCCCGGGCCGAGGACATCGGCGAGCTCGCGGTACGCGGGCTCGCCGGGCTCGACCCGGTGAGCGGCATCCAGTTCGCCGCCGTCTACCGGAACTTCGCCGACCTCGACGAGCTCGAGGCGGAGGTGCGCCGGCTGAAGCGGGCCGCGGTTCCGTCCGGTCCCGACCGCATCATCGGTCGTTCGCAGACCGGACAGGCAACCAGCACCGACAGGAGGACAGCTCATGCCCCACAGCCCTAGCGCGGCCGCAAACGGAGTTCGCAGCGCCGGGGCCGGGGTGAGCGTCGCCCGTCGGTTCACGGAGCCGGGAATGCACCCGTTCGACGGCGTCGAATGGGACATCCGCGACGCCGTCATCGGCGATCCGGCCAACCCGGCGTTCGAGCAGCGGGGGGTCGAGTTCCCCAAATCGTGGTCGCAGAACGCCACCAACATCGTGGCCCAGAAGTACTTCCGCGGCCGGCTCGGGTCGCCGGAGCGGGAGCGCTCGGTCAAGCAGATGATCGGCCGGGTGGCGGGAACGATCGCCCACTGGGGCCGGGAGGGCGGCTACTTCGCCACGGCCGAGGACGGCGACGCATTCGAGGCCGAGCTCACCCACATCCTGCTGCACCAGGTCGCCGCGTTCAACTCGCCGGTGTGGTTCAACGTCGGGTTCGAGGAGAGCCCGCAGAGCTCGGCGTGCTTCTTGCTGTCGGTCGAGGACACCATGGAGTCGATCCTCGCCTGGAACACGAAGGAGGGGTTGATCTTCAGAGGGGGCTCCGGCTCGGGCATCAACCTCTCGAAGATCCGGAGCTCGAAGGAGCAGCTCTCCAAGGGCGGCTACGCGAGCGGCCCGGTCTCGTTCATGCGGGGCGCCGACGCGTGGGCCGGCACGATCAAGTCGGGCGGAAAGACCCGGCGCGCGGCCAAGATGGTGGTGCTGGACGTCGATCACCCGGACATCGTCGACTTCATCTGGTGCAAGGCGCGCGAGGAGGAGAAGGCCCGCGCGCTGCGCGACGCAGGGTTCGACATGCGCCTCGACTCGGACAGCTTCGCGTCGATCCAGTACCAGAACGCGAACAACTCGGTGCGGCTGCCCGACGAGTTCATGGAGGCAGTCGAGCGGGGCGGAGAGTGGCACACGACCGCGCGGACCACGGGGCAGCCGATCGACACCTACGACGCGCGCGAGCTCTTCCATCAGATCGCCGAGGCCGCGTGGCAATGCGCCGACCCCGGGGTCCAGTACGACACCACGATCCAGAAGTGGCACACGTGCCCGAACGCGGGGCGGATCAGTACGTCGAACCCGTGCTTCCCTGGTGATGCCCGTGTGCATACGACGCTCGGACTGCTCCGGTTCGAGGAGCTATATGAGCGCGCCCGGGCCGGCGAGGAGTTCCACGTCTATACGCACCGAGCCACCGCCGATCAGCCGCGAGGCGGAGTTGCGGCCACACCCCCACTCGCCGTAATGCGCAATGGCGTGAAGCCGATCATCCGCCTTCGCTTCGCCAACGGACAGGATCTCCGCTGCACGCCTAACCACAGACTGTGGACGGTCAATCGCGGCTATGTGCGAGCTGACGAGCTGAGCACTGACGATCGCGTGATGCTCAACGACTCGTCGACGCCGGCCGAGGACGCCTCCTGGGGGCTGCCTGTCAAGGTGACGGCGGTCGCCAAGTCCTTCAGCCGCGGCGGAACAGCCACCTACCACGAGCTTCCGGAGGTCTGGAGCGAGGGGCTCGCCGAGTTGACCGGTCACCTGATCGGCGACGGCGATCTCACTGACGCGCGTACCGAATGGGTCTACGGCGGCGATGACATCGAGGACGGGCTCGCGGATTCGCACGAAGTGCTGCTGCGCGAGCTCATTGGTGGCGTCTCACGACAAGAGATGAACAACGGAACCTTGCAGCTCAGGGTGGGCAGCGAAGCTGTGCGTGAGTTCTTCCGGGGGCTCGGTGTTACATCGGCGCGCGCGCATGAGAAGCGTGTTCCACGCTCGATCTTCACCGCTCCGACCGAAGCTCAGGCCGCGTTCTTACGTGGACTCTTTGGGGCGGACGGCTGCCTATCACGCGTCGAGAGCGGTAAGTGCACCCGCTATGCGGGGCTCGGCAGCAGTAGTGAGACGCTCCTGAAGGACGTTCAGCGGCTGCTGAACAGCTTCGGAATTCGGGGCCGGATCTACCAGATCACCAAGCAGTCTTCGGCGCTGTTCACTTATACGCGGAAGGACGGCACAACAGTCGAGTATGAGTCTCGCCAGGGGTATGACCTCCGGATCACTGGGTCGGACCTCGGGTGGTTCGCGGATGCAATCGGCTTCTCGACGTTGAGGAAGCAGAACGCCCTCGAGCGTCTGCTGGATACGACCACGCGGTACGAGACGAAGCGTGGTACGCGGCTCGTCGCCCGCGAGGAGGACGGGCAGGAAGTCGTCTACAACCTCACAGAGCCGCTCCACCACTCTTACATCGTGGATGGCTTAGTGGTGGCGAACTGCTCGGAGTACATGCACGTCGACGACTCGGCGTGCAACCTGGCCTCCCTCAACCTCATGAAGTTCCGGCGCGAGGACGGCAGCTTCGACGCCGAGGCTTTCGAGCATGCCGTCGACGTGATGATCTTGGCCCAGGAGATCATCGTCACCCCGTCGAGCTATCCGACCGAGGAGATCGGCCGCAACGCCCGCGATTTCCGCCAGCTCGGCCTGGGTTACGCGAACCTCGGCGCGCTGCTGATGGCCGGCGGCCTGCCCTACGACTCCGACGAGGGGCGGGCGCTGTGCGGCGCGATCACCGGGCTGATGACCGGGCGCGCGTACCGCACCTCCGCTGAGGTGGCGGGCGCCATCGGGCCCTACGCCCGTTACGAGGAGAACCGCGAGCCGCATCTGCGCGTGATGCGCAAGCATCGGGCGGCGGCGTACGAGATCCCGGACGGCGTCTGCGCCGACACGGAGCTGCTGGCGGCGGCCCGTCGCTCCTGGGATGAGGCCTTGGCCGCCGGCGAGCAGCACGGTTACCGCAACGCCCAGGTCAGTGTCTTGGCACCGACTGGGACCGTGTCCTTCCTCCTCGGCTGCGACACAACGGGCATCGAGCCCGACTTCTCGCTCGTGAAAGTCAAGGAGCTCGTGGGGGGCGGGCAGATGACGATCGTCAACCGCACGGTGCCGCTCGCGCTCCGCACGCTCGGCTATTCCGAACCCGAGATCGAGCAGATCGAGGCCCACCTCGCCGAGAACGGCACGATCGTCGGCGCTCCCGGCCTCAAGGAGCAGCATCTGCCGGTGTTCGACGTGGCCGTCGGCGAGCGGGCCATCTCGCACATGGGCCACATCAAGATGATGGCGGCGGCCCAACCGTTCATCTCGGGCGCGATCTCGAAGACGGTCAACCTGCCCGAGTCGGCCACCGTCGAGGACATCGCGGACGCCTACGTGCAGGGCTGGAAGCTGGGTCTCAAGGCGCTCGCCATCTACCGCGATGGGTCGAAGACCGCCCAGGCGCTGCGCACCGACAAGAAGGAGTCGAAGGACGAGCCGGCGGCCGCGCCTGTCGAGCCGAAGCCCCTGCGCCGGCGGATGCCACGCGAGCGCCAGTCGATCACGCACAAGTTCTCGATCGCCGGCCACGAGGGCTACATCACCGCCGGCATGTACGAGGACGGCTCGGTGGGCGAGATCTTCCTCACCGACATCGGCAAGGAGGGCTCGACGCTGCGGGGCATGATGAACGCCTTCGCCACGTCGGTCTCGATCGCGCTCCAGTACGGCGTCCCGCTCGAGTCGCTGGTGCGCAAGTTCAGCTACATGCGGTTCGACCCCGAGGGCGTCACCACGAACCTGGAGATCCCCTTCGCCAAGTCGATGCCCGACTACATCATGCGCTGGCTCTGCTCGCGGTTCTGCGACGCCGACCTGCAGGAGGAGCTCGGCATCCTCACCCCCGAGGTGCGCCGGCGGAAGGCCGAGCAGGAGGCGTTGCTTCGCGGGGACGAGCCGGCGCCGGGGGCCGGTAACGGCCACGGGAGCGACGGCGAGGGCCTGTCCGGCTCAGCCGAGCCGAAGCCCGCCGCGGCGGCATTCACCGACGAGCCGCCGGTCACGCCGGCCAAGCTCCAGGGGCTCGACCTCGGCCCGGCCTGCGGCCAGTGCGGGGGCATGATGCAGCGGACCGGCAGCTGCTACACGTGCTCGAGCTGCGGGAACAACACAGGCTGCGGGTAGGCGAGGCGGGCTCGGCCCCCGGCGGGTGAGTACGCTCGCGCCTGGATGAGCCGCGCCACCGAGGAGTCGAACCGGCGCATGCTCCGCGCCCGCGATGCAATGGATCGTGACTACGCGAAGCCCCTCGACATCCCTGCGTTGGCGAGGGTTGCGCACACCTCCGAGGCCCACTTCATCCGCACCTTCCGCGCGACCTTCGGCGAGACCCCTCACCGCTACCTCCAGCGCCGGCGGGTCGAGCGCGCCATGTTCCTCCTCCGCGAGAGCGATCGGAGCGTGAGCGAGATCTGCCTCGACGTCGGCTTCAGCAGTCTGGGGAGCTTCAGCCGGACCTTCCAGGCGATCGTCGGGGAGCCTCCCACGACCTACCGCTGGCGCGCGAGCGACCTGAGCCGCGTCCCGGGTTGCTTTACGAAGACGTGGACGCGACCGAGCAGTTTCGGAGAAGCGAGCGGGCGCCGCGGCGGGTAGCGTCGCCGGCATGCTCACTTCACTCACTCATTCACAGATCTGGGTCCTCGACCAGGACGAGGCGCTCGACTTCTACGTCGGGAAGCTCGGCCTCGAGCTCCATACGGACGCCGACCTCGGCTTCATGCGCTGGTTGACCGTGAACGTGCCCGGGCAACCGGAGCAGGAGCTGATCCTCGCGAAGCCCGGCCCCCCGATGCACGACGACGCGACGGCCGAGCAGGTGCGCGAGCTCGTCACGAAGGGAGCGATGTTCGGGGCGATCTTCAAGGTCGACGACATCCACAGCACCTACGAGACGCTCCGCGAGCGCGGCGTCGAATTCACCGAGGAGCCGACCGAGCGCTTCTACGGCACCGACTGCGGGCTTCGCGACCCCTTCGGCAACCCGCTTCGCATCAGCCAGCCGAAGGAGGGCCCGATCGAGGTGCCGCCGCCGGAGCAGATCGCCCGCGAGAGCGCCTGACCGCCGCTACGCCGCGTATCGCTGCGCGCTACGAGCCCGCGCCTTGGCCGCCTCGACCTCGCGGTCCTTAGGCCGCGCCGAGGTCACGAGCTCGGTCAAGAGGCGGCTTGTGGCTTCGGCGACGGCATCGACGGCGCGCTCGAACGCCACGGCGTTCGCCTGCGACGGCTTGTTGTAGCCGCTGACCTTCCGGACGTACTGGAGGGCCGATGCGCGGATCTCCTCCTCGGTCGCCGGCGGCTCGAAGTTGTGGAGGGTGCGGATGTTGCGACACATGCGACTCAGCTTAGAGGTGCGGCCCCCGGGGCCTCATTCCCGAACGTGCAGCACGGCCTTGCCCTGGAGCCGGCGCGCGAGCAGCGCCTCGATCGCGCCTGCCGCGTCCTCCCAGCCCGCCTCGAGCGAAACCTGGGGGTCGAGGGCGCCGGCCGCCACGAGCTCGGCGAGGTGGCGCAGGTCGCGGCTTCCCGCCCCGTTGCGAAGCTCGCGAAAGATCATGAAGCCGTAGAGGCGCGCTCCGGCCGAGCGGTAGAAGCTCGAAGCCTGGAAGCGGACGTCGTCGCGGGATGAGTCGCCGAAGCTGATGACCCAGCCCCCCGGGGCCACCCGCTGGAGCGCCGCGGCAAGCGAGGCGCCGCCGACCGACTCGAGAATGACGTCGAACCGCTCGCCCTCCGGCGAAAGCTCGGTCAGCACGTCGCTGGCTCCGAGCTCGGTCAGGCCGCGCGCCCGCTCGGCGTCTCGGGCGATGGCGGTGACCCGGGCGCCGGCCCGCGCGCCGAGCTGGACGGCGAAGCGCCCGACCCCTCCGCTGGCGCCGGTGACCAGGAGAGTGCGGCCCAGCACCGAGGTCAGCCCGATCATCCGGTAGGCGGTCAGACCGGCCACCGGCAGAGTCGAGGCCGCCGCGAACGAGACCTCGTCGGGCAGCTCGGCGAGGACGCCGGTGGGAACCGCCGCTCGCTCCGCCCAGGCGCCCGACTCCACTAGGCCGACCACCCGCCGCCCCTCCCCCGGCCCGCTGCCGTCCTCGGCCGAGCGGGCCACGACGCCCGCCACGTCCCAGCCGGGGACGAAGCCCGGCGGCTGCTCGGGCAGTCGCCTCGACTCCCCGCGGTTGATCGAGAAGGCGTAGACGTCGACCAGCGCCTCGTTCGGCAGAGGGCTCGGGTCGTCGGCGCCCGCGAGCTCGAGGTGCGGCGGGTCGGGGGTTACGACGAGTGCGCGCATCAGCGGTCGATTGCCGCCATTCCGGCCTCGTCGTAGCGGTCCCCCACGGCGGCCGGGAGCTCCGACGCTATGCGAGCCAGGTCGTCGCTCGTCAGCTCGATTTCGGCCGCCGCCAGGTTCTCCTCCAGGTACTTGACCCGCTTGGTGCCCGGGATCGGGACGATGTCATCGCCCTGGGCGAGCACCCACGCCAGCGCCAGCTGTCCGGGGGTGCAGCCCTTCTCGGCGGCCAGCTCCTCGACCTTGGCGACCAGCCGCAGGTTCTGCTCGAGGGCCTCCCCCTGGAAGCGCGGGTTGGTGCGGCGCCAGTCGTCCGGGTCGAGGTCGTCCGGTGAGCGGAAGCGGCCGGAGAGGAAGCCTCGACCGAGCGGCGAGTAGGCCACGAAGCCGACGCCGAGCTCGCGACACGTGGGCAGGGCCCCCTCCTCAACGTCGCGTGTCCACAGCGAGTACTCGCTCTGGAGGGCGGTGATCGGGTGGGTGGCATGGCCGCGGCGCAGCGTCTCGGGCGCCACCTCGCTTAGGCCGATATGGCGGACCTTGCCCTCCTGCACCAGCTCCGCCATGCCGCCGACCGTCTCCTCGATCGGGATGTTCGGGTCGAGCCGATGCAGGTAGTAGAGGTCGACGTAGTCGGTGCCGAGGCGGCGAAGCGAGCCCTCGAGCCCCTCGCGGGCGTTCGCCGGTGAGCCGTCGGGAGTGCGGGTCCAGGAGCCGTCCTCGGCCTGCTCGTAACGCCAGGCGAACTTCGTCGCGATGACCACCTCTTCGCGGCGGGCGCCGATCGCCTTGCCGACCAGCTCCTCGTTCTTGAACGGCCCGTAGGTTTGGGCGGTGTCGAGGAAGTTGCAGCCGAGCTCGAGGGCGCGGCGGATCGTGGCGATGGCCTCGGCCTCGTCGGCCGTCCCGTAGAACGCCGACATCCCCATGCAGCCGAGGCCGATCTCCGAGACGGTCAACGATCCGAGGTTTCGGTGCTTCATCGCGTGTCAGCCTTTCTCGATGGTCGCTGTGCTGCGCTCGAACCAGTGGGTTACCCGCGTGCTCGCGCCGTCGTAACGTGGACTGGTGATGGACGCCTGGATCCACGCGTTCTCGTTCCCTCGCCGCGTGGCCGAGCTGGCTCGCCAGGCCGAGGCCTGGGGGTTCGCGGGCGTTCTGGTAGCCGACAGCCAGAACCTGAACGCCGACGTCTGGGTGGAGCTGGCGCTGGCCGGCGCGGCGACCGAGCGGATCGCCCTCGGGCCGGGGGTGACGAACCCGGTGACCCGCCATCCGGCGGTCACCGCGTCGGCTGCCCTGACCCTGCAAGTCGAGACCGGCGGCCGGGCCGTGCTCGGGATCGGCCGCGGCGACTCTGCGCTCACCCAGATCGGGTTGCAGCCCGTGCCCGCCGCCGAGCTCGAGGAGACGCTCGTCGCCCTCCAGGCCTACCTTCGCGGCGAGGAGGCGTCGGTCGGCGGGGTCGCGAGCAGCGTGCGCTGGGCCGGCGACACCGGACAGCCGAAGGTGCCGGTGACCGTGGCCGCCACCGGTCCCCGGGTGATCGCGCTGGCCGCTAGGCACGCCGAGCGGGTCGACTTCACGGTAGGCGCAGAGCCCGCGCGTGTTCGGTGGGCAATCGAGAGTGCCCGGTCCGCCTCCGGAGACCGGGAGCTCTCCCTCGGCGCGTTCCTCAACGTCGGCGTCCACCCCGACCGAGCCGTCGCCCGCGAGCTCGTCCGGGGCAGCACGGCCATCTTCGCCCGGTTCGCGACCGAAGGGGCCCCGGCGGACGGGCTCTCGCAGGTCACCCGCAGGGGCATCGAGAGGATGGCCGTGGACTACGACCGCGCGCGCCACGGGGACGCGGCCGCTACCCACGCCCGGCGGCTCGAGGACGAGTTCCTGGACCGCTTCGCGCTGGTCGGCCGCGCGGAGGAGGTCCTCGAACGCCTGGCAGGGCTGGCCGCTCTGGGGATCGAGCGGCTCGTGATGGTCCCAGGGTCGCTCGACTCGGACCCCGGCCTCGTGGAGGAGAGCAACGCGCGCTTCGCCGAAGAGGTCCTTCCGCACCTGGACGAGCTGGGGTAGGCGCTGAAGCTCGCGACCTGGAACGTGAACTCGCTGAACGCCCGCGTGCCGCGCGTGCTGGAGCTGCTCGAGATGCACCAGCCGGACCTGCTCTTCCTCCAGGAGACGAAGTGCGAGCGGGACGCCTTCCCGGTGCTCGAGCTCGAGTCCGCCGGCTACGGCGCGGTCCACGACAGCGCGGGCCGGTGGGCGGGGGTGGCCATGGCGGCGAGGCACGACCTCGAGCTCGTCGAGGTCCGCGCCGGGCTGCCCGGCGGGTCCGGCCGCGACCAGGCGCGCTGGCTCGAGGCGACCGTTGGCGGCATGCGGGCCGTGTCGGTGTACGTCCCCAATGGCCGCGCGGTCGGTTCGCCCTTCTACGAGGACAAGCTCCGCTTCCTCGAGGGGGCCGGCGAGCGGGTACGCGAGCTGGCCTCGGAGCCGCTCGCCGTGGCCGGCGACTTCAACGTCTGCGCGACCGACCTCGACGTCTACGACCCCGAGGCGTTCGTGGGCTCGACGCACGTCACCGGGGCCGAGCGCAAGCGCTTCCGCGCGCTACTGGACGCGGGCACCGTGGACGCCTTTCGCGCCCTCCACCCGGACGAGCCGGGCTTCACGTGGTGGGACTACCGAGCCGGCCACTTCCACCGCAGGATGGGCCTGCGGATCGACGCCTTCCTGCTCTCGCACCCGCTCGCCGAGCGGCTCACCTCCTGCGGCATCGACCGCAATTTCCGCAAGGGCGCAAAGCCCTCCGACCACGCGCCGCTCCTCTGCGAGCTGCGGGACTAGCTCCGGCCGGAGCCGAGGTGGCCGATGGTCCCGAGTGATCTCCGCCGCTCGCCGCCGGTGTGGTGCCTTGCGGGACTTAATGTCCCGGAAGCCACACCCCCCTCTCCGGCGGCTTTTCGCCTTGGCCGCCGCGGTTTAGCAGCGGCTAGGCGGGCTGCAGGCGGTACTCAGCGGGGCGGAACCGGCGCGTCCTGCGCCAGAGGCGGGTCGTGAACCCGGGCCACCAGACGCCGTTTCGACCGTTCGCGTCGAGGTACCAGCTG
>DASQXU010000269.1:0-7381 GCA_035639555.1 Thermoleophilaceae bacterium | reverse complement strand
GACGGCATCGACGGGCTGATCCACATCTCCGAGCTGTCCTGGTCGCACGTGAACCACCCGAGCGAGATCCTCTCGATCGGCGACGTGGTGCCGGTCAAGGTGCTCGACATCGACCGCGAGCGCCAGCGCATCTCGCTCGGGCTCAAGCAGACCCAGGAGGATCCCTGGCAACGCGTCATCGACACCTACCGGGTGGGTGACGAGCTCGAGGGCAGGGTGACCAAGGTCGTCACCTTCGGCGCCTTCGTCGAGATCTTGGACGGGGTCGAGGGACTGGTGCACATCTCCGAGCTCGCCCAGCACCACGTGGACAACCCGCGCGAGGTCGTGGAGCCCGGACAGGAGGTCAGGGTCAAGATCCTGGAGATCGATTCCGAGCGCCGCCGGCTCTCCCTGTCGGTCAAGCGGGTCTCCGGCCAGGGCGGGGGGCGCCCCAGGGGTACGGAGGGTGACGCGGCCGGCGACCTCGAGGACGTCCGCGACCTCCGGCTCTCGGAGGACGTGTTCGCGGGGCCGGAGGTCACGGTCGAGGGATCGGACGACCTTCGAAGCGCCGTGCGCGAGGCGGCCGGGGACGAAGCGGGCGGGGCCGGTCGCGGGCAGCGGCCGGATGAGCCCTCCTCCTAGGTGGCCCCGCCCGCGCGGGCGGGGGTCCCGTTCATCGGCCTCACCGGCGGACTCGGCGCCGGGAAGTCAGAGGCGCTACGCGCGCTCGAAGAGCTCGGGGCGGCGACGCTCTCGACCGACGCGGTGGTGCACGAGCTACTCGAGGGCGACGAGCTCCGCGAGCTGCTGGTCGCCCGTCTGGGCGCCGGGGTCGCGGCCGGAGGCCGGGTCGACCGCTCCGCCGTCGCCGAGCGGGTCTTCGCCGACCCGGCGCAGCGCGGCTGGCTCGAGGGGGTGCTCTGGCCCCGGGTCGGCGAGCGGGTGAGCCGCTGGAGGGGCGAGGTCGACGGGAGGCAACCGCCGCCCCGGGCGGCGGTGGTCGAGGTGCCGCTGCTGTTCGAGTCCGGGATGGACTCGGTCTTCGACTCCACCATCGCGGTCGTCGCCGAGGAGTCGGTGCGCAGTGAGCGGGCGGCGAGGCGAGGCCACGCGGCGGTCGACTCGCGCGCGGCCCAGCAACTGAGTCAGGACGAGAAGGTGAAGCGAGCCGACTTCGTGGTGCGAAACGACGGCACGTTGCGGGAGTTGAGGGAGGAATTGTCCCGAGTCCTTGACAACATAGGCCGGTGACTCGCGCCGCGCCGCGCCATGAGGCGGGCCGCCCGGCCCCGTTCCGGCGCCGGACCGCCGGCGGCCGCGGCAGGATCGCCGTGCTGGTGCTCGCCCTGCTCCTCGGCGCGGGGGCCGCCGCGGCCGTGGCCGGCCTCGGCCCGCTCGGACGGGCGGTGCGCGAGCTCACGCTCCCGCTGCGCCACGAGGACGTCATCCGCCAGCAGGCGGCCGACAAGCACCTCGATCCCGCCCTGGTCGCCGGGGTGATCTACGAGGAGTCGAAGTTCCGCAACCAGACCTCGCACGCCGGCGCCCGCGGGCTGATGCAGATCACCCCCGAGACCGCCCGTTTCATCGCACGTCGCTCGGGCGCCACGCGGTTCAGCGACGCCGACCTCTCCAACCCGCAGATCAACATCGCCTACGGCGCCTACTTCCTGCGCTACCTGGTCGACCGGTATGGCGGCAACCAGACGCTCGCCATCGCGGCCTACAACGCCGGCCAGGCCAACGTCGACAAGTGGGTCCGCCGTGCCGGCGGCCCGGAGCGGTTCGACACCGTCCGCGACATCCCGTTCCCCGAGACCCGCGCCTACGTTCGGGGCGTCTTCGAGCGCCAGAGGGACTACCGGGCGAAGTACGCGCGGGAGCTCGGCTACTGAGGGCCTTCCGGGCGTCGGTTGTTACATCGACGCCTTGTCCCGTCACACCGGACGCGGGAACCTCCGAGTGTCTGCAGCGAAACTCGCGAATACGACGAGGAAAGCAGCACACACTCTCCTGACCGGACGGTCGCCGCGCTCGCCCGCCGACAGCACGGGGTCGTCTCGACGGCTCAGCTGTTCGCCATCGGGATGACGAAGGACGCAATCCACTCGCGCCTCCGAGCGGGTCGGCTCCACCCCGTCCAGCGCGGCGTCTACGCGGTCGGGCACATGGCTTTGACCCGCCGCAGCCGCCAGCTCGCCGCGGTCCTGGCCTGCGGTCCGGCGGCGGTGCTGAGCCACCGGTCGGCTGGGGCCCTGTGGGGCATCTGTCGAGAGGAGCGGACGATCGAGGTCACCGGTCCGCTCGGGGCGCGGCCACGGGCCGGAATGCTCGTGTACCGCTCCCGCCGCCTCGATCCGGCGGATTGGACGGTCGTCGATGGGATCCCGGTGGCGAGCCTGGCGCGTACGATCGTCGACCTGGCCGAGGTGCTCGACGAGCGTAGGCTGGCGGACGCCGTCCACGAGGCGGAAATCCGGAGGGCCTTCGACCTTGGGCCGGTGCGTGAGGCGCTGGGCCGCGTGCCAGGGCGGGCCGGCCGCCATCGCCTGCTTCGTGTGCTGTCCGACTACGAAGAGCGACCTTTCACCCGGACGGAGGCCGAGCGCAGGTTCCTGCGCTTGTGTGAGGAGCACGGGCTGCCCAGACCCGCCGCGAACCTGTGGGTGAAGGGGCTCGAGGTGGACTTCCTTTGGGCGGACGCCGGCCTCGTGGTGGAGTTCGACGGTGCGGGGACCCACCGCACCCGGCGTGCCTTCCACGAGGACCGGGGGCGGGACCGTGCGCTTGCGGCGGTTGGCGTACAGGTCGTCCGTGTCACCTGGCGAGATCTCGTGCGATCGCCGGCGCGCTCGCGCGCGAGCTCAACGCCATCCGGAGCCAGCGCGCGGCGGCGCTACGGTAGAGGCCCATGCCCGACTTCAGCATCAACGCGGCGTACCGCCCGGTCGCCGACCAACGGGAGGCCCGAGATCGCCTGGCCGCGGGCATCCTCGACGGCGACCGCTTTCAGACCTTGCTCGGCGTGACCGGCTCGGGCAAGACGGCCACCATGGCCTTCGCGATCGAGCAGGTGCAGCGTCCGACGCTCGTGATCGCCCACAACAAGACGCTCGCCGCCCAGCTCTGCAACGAGTTCCGGGAGTTCTTCCCGAACAACGCGGTGGAGTACTTCGTCTCCTACTACGACTACTACCAGCCCGAGGCCTATGTCCCGAGCCAGGACCTCTACATCGAGAAGGACAGCTCGATCAACGACGAGATCGACCGGCTGCGGCACTCGGCCACCGCGGCCCTGTTCGCGCGCCGGGACGTGGTCATAGTCGCGTCGGTGTCCTGCATCTACGGCCTCGGCTCGCCCGAGAAGTACGACGCCCAGATGCTCGTGGTCCGCCGCGGGGAGATGGTCGACCGCGACGCGGTGCTCCGCAAGCTGGTCGACATGCAGTACAGCCGCAACGACCAGGCGCTCGGGCGCGGGTCCTTCCGGGTCAGGGGCGAGACGCTCGAGATCTTTCCCGCCTATGCCGAGCACGCCGCCTACCGGGCGGTGCTGTTCGGGGACGAGATCGAGGAGCTCCAGCAGTTCGACCCGCTGACCGGGGAGGTCTACGCCGAGCTCGAGCACGTCGGCGTGTGGCCGGCCACGCACTACGCGACCGACCGGCCCACGATCGAGCGCGCCCTCGAGGAGATCCGCGACGAGCTCGAGTCCCGCTGCAAGGAGCTCGAGTCGCAGGGCAAGCTGCTCGAGTCGCACCGCCTGCGCCAGCGCACCCAGTTCGACATGGAGATGCTCCGCGAGCTCGGCTTCTGCAACGGGATCGAGAACTACTCGCGGATCCTCGACGGGCGCGCTCCGGGGTCCCGTCCGTACTGCCTGCTCGACTACTTCCCGGACGACTTCGTGTGCTTCATCGACGAGTCGCATCAGACCGTCCCCCAGATCGGCGGCATGTACGAGGGCGACCGGTCTCGCAAGCAGACGCTGGTGGACTACGGCTTCAGGCTGCCGAGCGCGCTCGACAACCGCCCCCAGACCTTCCACGAGTTCCTCCACCGAGTGCCACAGATCGTGTTCGTGTCCGCCACCCCCGGGGAGTTCGAGCGGGCGCACTCCACCCGCGTCGTCGAGCAGATCGTTCGCCCGACCGGCATCGTCGACCCGGCGGTAGACGTGCGGGAGACCGCCAACCAGATCGACGATCTGATGAACGAGGTCCGGGCCCGGGCCGAGGCGGGCGAGCGGACGCTGGTCACCACCCTGACCAAGAAGATGGCCGAGGACCTCACCGACTACCTCCTGGAGTACGGCTTCCGCGTGCGCTACCTGCACTCGGAGGTGGACACCCTCGAGCGGATCCAGATCATCCGCGAGCTGCGGCTCGGCGAGTTCGACGTGCTGGTCGGGGTCAACCTGCTGCGGGAGGGACTCGACCTGCCCGAGGTCTCGCTGGTCGCGATCCTCGACGCGGACAAGGAGGGCTTCCTGCGCGGCGAGACCTCGCTGATCCAGACCATTGGTCGGGCCGCGCGGAACGTGCGCGGCAAGGTGATCATGTACGCCGACAAGGAGACCCAGGCGATGCGGACCGCGATCGAGGAGACCGACCGCCGCCGAGCGATCCAGATCACCTACAACGAGGAGCACGGGATCACCCCGGAGACCATCCGCAAGGGGATCTCGGACATCACCGACTTCCTCGCCCTCGAGTCGCGGGTTCCAACCGGCTCCTCCCGGCGCCTGCGGGAGCGGCGCTCCGACGGGATGTCGCCGGAGGAGATCACCCGGACGATCGTCGAGCTCGAGGAGGAGATGCTCGCCGCCGCCGATGACCTCCGCTTCGAGTACGCGGCCAAGCTGCGCGACGAGATAAAGGCCATGCGTCGCGAGTTGGACGAGCTCCAGGCGGGCGCCTGACGCCGGTTCCGGAGCCGACCGGCCCCTCAGCTACCCTAGCCGCCGATTCTGCTGTAGACGGGGGAGAGTGGCTTGGAGCTGGAGCGGCGGTTCATCGAGCGGACGGACTTCCCGGCGGCCCGGCGGGGGTACGACCCGGTGGAGGTCGACCACCACCTCCGGCAGGTCGCCGACTGGGTCGAGGCGCTGAAGCGCTCCACCCCGGCTAGCGATTCGTCCTCCGTGGCCACTGCGGCGGCCGAGCAGGTGCGTGGCATCGTCGACGCCGCCGAGAAGAGCGCGGTTGAGATCCGGTCGAAGGCGGAGCGCGAGGCGGAGGAGAAGCGGCGCAGCGCCGACCGCGAGGCGACCGAGACCCGCCAGCGCGCGGGGGTGGAGGCCGCCGCGCACGTCCAGCGAGTCGAGGAGGCCACCGCGAAGCTGCTCGAGCGCGCCCGGGCGATCGAGTCCGAGCTCGACCGGCTGGTCGGCGACCTCTCGGGCTCGCTCGGGACCCTGGTCGCCACGCTCCGCGACGGCGCGGGCTCGCTCTCGAGCCGCCTCGAGCAGATGAGCAGCGAGCTCTCTCCCGCGGGCACGGGCACGATCGCGCACGACGAACCGGCGGTGGCCGCCCGCGTGGACGCAGCGCCGAACGTGGTGGCGGAGGAGCAGGAGACCACCGCCGAGGCGGCCCATGAGGCGGCGCCCGAGGAGGCGGGGACCGGGGAGCTCGAGCCGACGCCCGCCCCCTCCGAGGCGGTCGAGCCGGGGCCGGCCAAGGAGCCGGCCGTGGGAGCCCGCGGGGAGACGCCTGTCGACTTCGAACGCGTCGGCCCGGATCAGCCGGCGGCGGCTCAGGGCGAGGGCGTCGAGGGGGCGCGGCTGATCGCGCTCAACATGGCGCTCAACGGGACTCCGCGCGAGGAGACCGCGCGCTACCTGAACGAGAACTTCGACCTCGACGACCCCGAGGCGATCCTCGAAGAGGTCTACGCCCGCGCTGGCGGGTAGACGCCGGCCGGACGTTGCGGGCCCGGTCGCGGCGCCGGCGAGGCGGCCGCGTAGACTCGACCCGGTGAGGTCGCAGGGCGAGATCGTCGTCTCCGGGGCGCGCGAGCACAACCTCAAGGACCTGCACCTGAGGATGCCGCGCAACGCGCTGATCGTGATCACCGGGCTGTCGGGCTCGGGCAAGTCGAGCCTTGCGTTCGACACCATCTATGCGGAGGGTCAGCGCCGCTACGTCGAGTCGCTGTCGGCTTACGCCCGCCAGTTCCTCGGCCAGATGGACAAGCCCGACGTGGACTCGATCGAGGGGCTCTCGCCGGCGATCTCGATCGACCAGAAGACCACCTCCCGTAACCCGCGCTCGACGGTCGGGACGGTCACCGAGATCTACGACTACCTGCGCCTTCTCTGGGCCCGGGTCGGCCACCCGCACTGCTACAACTGCGGCCGCCCGATCGAGGCCCAGTCGGCCGAGCAGATCATCGACCAGGTGATGATGCTGTCGGAGGGAACCCGATTCATGGTGCTCGCGCCGGTCGTGCGGGGCCGCAAGGGCGAGTACCGCGAGCTCCTCGAGGAGCTCCGCGCCGAGGGGTTCACGCGCGTGAAGGTGAACGGTGAGATCCGTCGCCTCGAGGAGGACATCGCGCTCGACAAGAAGTTCAAGCACGACATCTCCGTGGTTATCGACCGGCTGATCATGCGGCCCGATCTGAGGCGCCGGCTGGCCGACTCGATCGAGACCGCCGTGGCCCGGGCCGAGGGGCTGGTCGACATCGAGCTGGTGGACGAGGGGGACGTCCGCACCTACTCGGACCGCTTCATGTGCCTGCACTGCGGCACATCGATGCCCGAGCTCGAGCCCCGGATGTTCTCGTTCAACTCGCCCCACGGCGCCTGCGTGCGGTGCACCGGCCTCGGCTCGCAGATGGAGATCGATCCGGATCTCATCGTCCCCGACCCGAGCCTGTCCCTGGCCGAGGGCGCGATCGTCCCCTGGTCCACGACCGCCTCCAACTACTACGAGCAGCTGACCCAGGCCATCGCCGACAAGTGGGAGATCGATCCGGAAACGCCCTGGGAGGACCTCCCCGAGCGCGTGCGCAACTGCTTCCTGTACGGCACCAACGGCGACCGGGTCTACATCTCCTACCGGAACCGCTACGGGCGCCGGCGCTCCTACATGACGACCTTCGAGGGGATCGTGCCGAACCTCGAGCGCCGATACCGCGAGACCGACTCGGACTACGCCCGCGAGAAGATCGAGGAGTACATGACGCTGCGGCCCTGCCCGGAGTGCCGCGGCGCCCGGCTACGCCCGGAGTCGCTGGCCGTCCGGGTGGGCGGCCTGGGGATCCACGAGCTGACCCGGATGTCGGCGCGGCGGGCCATCGAGTGGTTCGCGGCGCTCGAGCTCTCGGAGACCGAGCGCCAGATCGCCCGGCTGGTGCTGCGCGAGATCACCGAGCGGCTGCGCTTCCTCGA
>DASQXU010000268.1:0-4821 GCA_035639555.1 Thermoleophilaceae bacterium | reverse complement strand
CCTCGCCGACCACGACGTCCTCGTGATGCCGACGGTTCCTCACCGCGCGCTGCCGATCCCCGAGCCCGACGCCGCCATCGAGGAGCGCCTGGCACCGAGCCTGGAGGCGACCGCCAACACCGCGCCCTTCAACTGCACGGGCCACCCCGCGCTCTCGGCGCCGTGCGCCAAGCGCGACGGGCTGCCGATCGGGATGCAGCTCGTATCCCGCTGGTACGGGGAGCCCGCGCTCTACCGGGTGGCCGCCGCGCTCGAGCGCAGCGGCGATTGGGCTAGCTTCTAGCGCCGCCGCTTGGGTCCGGCGGTTTGGGCTCGGCGGCCGCGCCGCCGGCGGCCGAGCGCCCCGGCCGCGTGCCGAAGCCGAGGCTCCCCCAACCCTCGCGCTGGATCCGGTCGAGCGTCACCGCGACGATCAGGATGGCGCCGGTGATGATCTGTTGCCAGAAGTCCTGAACGCCGGACACCGAGAGGCCGTTCTGCAGGGTGGCGAGGAAGAGAACGCCGACGGCGGTGCCGCCGACGCCGCCGATGCCGCCGGCGAAGCTCGTGCCCCCGAGGAGGACGGCCGCGGCGGCGTTGAAGATGATCGTCTGACCGACGACGGGGCTCGCGGCGCCGATCCGCGCGACCTGGAGCACGCCGCCCAGCGCGGCGAGCAGTCCGGCGATTCCGTACACGACGATGATGGTCCGCGAGACCTTGATCCCCGAGAGACGTGCCGCGTCGGCGCTGCCGCCGACCGCGTACATGTCGCGCCCGAAGTAGGTGCTGCGCTGAACGTAGAGGGCGATGAGGAAGACGCCGACCATGATCCAGACCGGGATGGGGATGCCAAGCAGCTTGTCGAACGCGAGGGAGTCCAGGAAGGAGGAGAGGACCTGCTGCGTTTTGGTGCCCGACCACAGGTTCGTCAGGCCCTGGAACAGGGTGAGCGTCCCGAGCGTGACCACGAGGAACGAGAGCCCGACGCGCCCGATCAAGAAGCCGTTCACGCCGGCGCCGAGGGCGAGGCCGAACAGCAGGATCAGCACCACGGCCACGCCGATCGGCAGGCGCAGGTCGTTGACGAAGGCACCGAGGGCGATCCCCGTGAGCGCGACCAGCGAGCCCAGCGAGAGGTCGAACCCGCCGGTGATCATCACGAAGGTGAGGCCGATCGACACCACCCAGAGGATCGACGCGCTGGTTAGCAGCGCGTCGATGTTGCCGGACGTGAAGAAGCGGTCCTCGGTGACCGAGAAGTACACGAACATGGCGACGACGAGCAGGAACACGGCCAGGAACCGCTGGGCGGTGGCCGTGGCCCGTGCCCGCCGCGCGACCTCCGGCAGCCCGAAGATCCCGGCCCTGCGGCGCTCGACCTTGTCGGCTAAGGCGTCGGTCATCCGTGTCCCATCGCGTAGCGGGCGATGAGGCCCTCGGTGGCCTCCTCGCGAGAGAGAGCGGCGGTGATGCGGCCACGGAACATCACGAGGATGCGGTCGCAGAGGAGCAGCAGCTCCGGGGTCTCCGACGAGCTGATGAGGATACCCACATCCTGCTCCTTGGCGCGATTGATCAACTTGTAGATGTCCGCCTTCGCGCCCACGTCGACCCCGCGGGTCGGCTCGTCCATCAGGATGACCTTGGGGCTCGTACCGAGCCATTTCGCCAGCACGACCTTCTGCTGGTTGCCTCCGCTGAGGCCGGAGACGGGCGCGAGCTGCGAGGGAGTCAGGATGCGAAACGCCTCGACGGATTCCTGGACCGCTCGCTGCTCGCTCGCGCGCTTGGGCCGCATCACTCGCGACACCTCCGCCGTTCGCGCCATCAGGACGTTCTCGCGGACCGTCATGTCGGCCACGAGCCCGAGGTTCTTGCGATCGGCGGGCACGTAGGCGATGCCGTTGCGGATGGCTCCCAGCGGGTCACGGTGACGAACGGGAGCGCCGTCGACTTCGACGCGACCACCGGCGCCGCCGCCTACGCCGAAAAGGGCGTCCAACAGGTCGCCACGTCCGGCGCCGACCAGACCGGCGAGGCCGACGATCTCGCCCCTTCCGATCTCCAGCGCCACGTCGTTCACCCGCCCCGGAACGAGCAGGTCGCGGACCCTCAGGACCGGGTCCCGCACCCGATGGCGGCTGTGGTCGAGTTCGAGCTCCTCGAGCTCGCGCCCGGTCATGAGCTGGATCATGCGCTCGCGGTCGTAGTCTGAGATTGGACCGGAGGCCACCCGCTGGCCGTCCCGCAGGACCGTCACCCGGTCGGCGATGGCGAACACCTCATTCAGCCGGTGGGAGACGAAGCAGATCGCGACGCCCTGGCGCTTGAGCGTCCGAATGACGCCGAAGAGGCTCTCCACTTCGTCGTCGCCGAGCGAGCTCGTGGGCTCGTCGAGGATGACGACACGCGCATCGATCGAGAGCGCGCGGGCGATTTCCACGAGCTGCTGCTCGTCGGGCCGGAGGCTGCGAACTACCACCTCGGGATCGATGCTCGTCAGCTCGAGGCGCGCAAGCGCGTCGCGGGCCCGGGCGCGGGTGCGGCGCCAATCGATTCCAAACCACTTCCGCGCCTTCCGATGACCGAGGAAGATGTTCTCGGTCACCGAGAGGTCGGGCACGAGCGTGGTCTCCTGGGTCACGGTGGCGATCCCGGCGACGATCGCCTGCGCCGCGTCCCTGAAGCGCACCTCTCGGCCATCCAGGAGGATCCGACCACGGTCACGGAGGATCTGCCCGGCCAAGATCCTCAGGAGGGTGGATTTGCCCGAGCCGTTCTCGCCGACGAGGGCATGGACCTCGCCGGCCTGCAGGCGTAGCCCTGCGGCGCGGAGGGCGCGCACCCCCCCGAAGCTCTTGTGCAGACCCTCGGCCTCGAGCACCGCCGGCGCTTCAGCCCCGTTCCGTGTCACGAAACCACCTTCACCGCGGGCGGCGCTAGGGGGCGAAAGCCACCGACCGCCGATTCGAGGGTCCTCGCCGCCGCGAGGACGATGTCCTCACGGAACGGCGGGCCGGCCACCTGCACACCGACCGGAAGCTCCCCCTCGCGCCCGACCGGCACGCTGGCGGCGGGTAGGCCGGCGACCGCGAAGAGGTGCACGAATTCGAACGCGCGAAGCGGCTTTTCCAGGATCCGGGGGCCTGGGGGCTCGCCGTGCCGCGGCGCGGGCCCCGGCGCCACCGGGCAGACGAGCACGTCGACGTTCGCGAAAAGCGCGCGCACTCGCGCGCGCAGGCTGAAGATGTCACGCTGGAGCGCGAACCATTCCCCGGCGGTCAGCGCCCTGCCCTCCATCGTCTCGAGAAGGGAGGCGATGTCGGGCTCGTGTCGCCCGCCGGCGCCGGCCAGGTCGGAGCGCATTTGGGCCCCGCCGTCGGCCGAGATCGCCGCCAGGAAGAGGTCCGTCGGACCTGGTTCCCAGGGTGGCTCGATCTCCCGCACCTGGGCGCCGGTGCCGGCGAGCACCCGCGCGGCCGTGGCGACAGCGGCGACGGTGCCCGGAGTGCTGGCTACGTCCGGGGCGTCGGTGAACCAGCCCACCCGAAGCACCCCCGGGTCGACTGCCTCGGGGGATCCGAGCGGGGCCGGCACCGCGTAGGGATCGATCCCGTCCGGACCGGCGATCAGCGGAAGCACGAACTCGGCGTCCTCCACGAAGCGCGCGATCGGACCGACGCAGTAGAAGTCCATGTATCCGCTGGCGCGGGTCGCCGGCCAGTTGCCGGTGTCAGGCACCCTCCCCGCGCTCGGACGCAGCCCGACGACCCCGCAGTAGTGGGCGGGGACCCGGATCGAGCCCCCGCCGTCGGTCCCGATCCCGAGAGGGGTGGCGTCAGCCGCCGCCAATGCCGCCTCGCCTCCGCTCGAGCCGCCCGGCGTCCGCTCCGGGTCAAGCGGGTGCAAAGTGCGCCCGTGCAGGGGGTTCGCGGTTTCGTACGAGGAGCTGTACTCCGGGGCGTTGGTCTTGGCTAGGACGAACGCGCCCGCCCGCCGCAGCCGGGCGACGACAGCGGCGTCTCGCTCGGGGATGTGGCCCGCGCGGGCCAGTGAGCCCCCGGTGGACGCGAGCCCCCTGACCTCGAGCGAGTCCTTGACCGTGACCGGAAGCCCGAGCAGAGGGCGGTGCTCACCCCGGCTTCGGATCCGGTCGGCCTCGTCGGCCGCGCGCAGCGCGCCGTCGGGATCGAGCGCCGCCACCGCACCAATGTGGGGCTCGACCCGCTCGATGCGCTCAAGGTAGCGCTGCGTGAGCTCGCGGGACGAGAGCTCGCCTGCCTCGAGCCGGGTGAGCCAGCGCACGGCTGACGGTTTGGCGCTCGGTCGCGTCATCGTCCGACCACCGTGACGCTGGGTCCGGTGAGGATCGGGGAGCCCGCGGACCCTGGCAAACGGGTCACCGCGGGCGCCGGCCAGGTCCCCGAGGAGGCGGCCCCCGCGCATCTGGCGCCGCTGGCCGGCGGCCGCACCACCCCTGGGCCCATCCGCGCGAGCGGCGATGGGGCGTCGTTGGCTGACCGCCTCTTGACGGCCGGGCGTCGCCTCTGGCGATCGCCCCTCCCTGGCACCGAGCGGCGGCCGGGCCCGGCTCGGCGGGCTTCTCGGCTCTCCACGGCGGTGAACACCGTCGAGGACGGCCCGCGGACCGAGGGCCCATCCGGATCAGAGCTCGGCATGAAAGCTCTGAGCGGCGCTCTTGATCCACTCGCGGTTGTCCCAATGGCGGTAGCGCGACTGCATCTCCGTGTCGAGCTCCGTCTCGATCTCCTCGAGCGGTTTCCCCTCGGCCCTTCGCTCGGCGACCCGATCTCGCATCGCGGTCAGGTAACCACGCAG
>DASQXU010000267.1:0-9365 GCA_035639555.1 Thermoleophilaceae bacterium | reverse complement strand
GGGCGCGAATCTACCCGCCGAGGAGCCGCGTGGCGATGCGCTCGGGAAGCTGGTCGCGGTTGGCGGCGGTCAGCCGCACGGTCTCAACGTCCGGCCGCGCCTTCACCGCGTCGGTGAACGGGTGCCGGGCGAGCTGGACGGCGGCGACGAGCGGCCCCGGGCGCTCGAGCACCCCCTCGACCGCCCCCCGAAACGCCTCGGAGGCGAGCTCCATCTTGCCGAGCTCGTCGATCAGCACCGCGGCCCGTGGAGGGGGTGAGCGGAGGGCGGGGAGGGCGATCGACTCGAACGCCGCCAGGTCGACGCCGTAGCGGCCGACGCGCGGCGGGCCGGGCAGGCGGACGGAGGCGAGCGTGGCCCGCCCGCCGTCGAGCGACTCGACGGTGAAGCCGACCCGGCGTCCGCGCTCGCGCAGCTCCTCGGTGACGAACCCGGCGAGTGGCAGCCCCGCTCGCCGGAGCCGCTCGGCCAGCCGCAGAACCGCCGTGGTCTTGCCGGCTCCTGGCCGACCCTCGATCAGCAGCCGAAGCACGATGGCCACCTAGCATGCCGGGCGATGGCAGCGCCGGCCATCCGCCTGCCCGCCGGCTTCGCCGCCGGTCACCACACCGACCGCGACCACTGGACCGGCTGCACCGCGGTGCTGGCCCCACCCGGGGCCATCGGCGCCGCCGAGGTCCGCGGCGGGGGCCCGGGGACCCGGGAGAGCGACATCCTGACCCCCGCCTCGAGCCCGCCCGGGGTCAACGCCGTGCTCCTCACCGGCGGCAGCGCCTACGGGCTCGGGGCGGCCGAGGGCGTCGTCCGTCATCTGGACGAGCGCGGCATCGGCTTCCCGACGCCGGAGGGGCTCGTCCCCCTGGTGGCCGCCGGGGTCGTCTACGACCTCTGGCTCGGTGGCACCCACGCTCCCTCGGCCGACGACGCCTACGCCGCCTGCCGGGCCGCGAGCGACGCTCCGGAGCGGGGCAGCGTCGGGGCCGGGACCGGTTGCACGGTGGGCAAGCTGCTCGGCCACGAGGCCTGCACCAAGGGCGGCCTCGGCCTGGCCCGGGTCGACGTGGCCGGGGCGGCTGTCGCCGCCATCGCCGCCGCTAACTCGTTCGGCGAGGTGGTCGGCGAGGACGGCGCGATCATGGCCGGGGCCTGGCGCGACGGGCGGTACGCGGCCACGCTCGAGCTCCTCCGCGACGGCCACCGGCCGCCCTTTCCCCGGGAGTCGACCACGCTGGCCTGCGTGCTGACCGATGCGCGCCTCGACAAGACCCAGGCCTGGCTCGTGGCCCGCGCCGCCAACTCCGGCGTGGCCCGCGCCGTACGGCCGAGCGCCACCGCGGTGGACGGCGACGTCGTCTGGTGCATGGCCGCGGGCGAGGTCGAGGCGGACCCGTTCGCGATCTCGACCGCGGCGGCCGAGGCCACCGCCGCGGCCATTCGCGACGCGGTGAGCCAGGCCACGGGCGCCCCCGGCGTCCCGGCGGCCCGCGAGCGCGAGCGGACTACCGCTCAGCGGAGCCCGGCGAGGCCGCGGTAGAGCTCCCGCGCGGCGCGCTCTCCGCGCCTCAGGCTCTCGAGTCGGAAGCTCTCGTCCGGGGCGTGGATCGCGTCCGCGTCCAGGACGAAGCCGCTGAGGACGGTGGGGATCCCCCGCTCGGCGAACGCGGCCAGCACCGGGAGGGTGCCACCGATCCGCAGCAGCACGGGGGCCCGGCCACAGGCGCGCTCGAGCGCGTCGGCGGCGATCCGCAGTGCGGGCTCGCCCGGATCGAAGAGGGCCGGGTCGGCGAGGTCCATCTCGATCGCCACCTCCGCGCCCTCGGGCGCGCCGGAGCGCAGCAGGCGCTCGAGCTCGGCCGCCGCCTCGGCCGCCCGCTGGCCCGGCGCCAGGCGCAGGCTCACCGCCGCCCGCGCGCTCGCCGGCACGATCGTCCGGGGCTCGCCGACCACGATCTCGTTGACGTCGAGCGCCGGCTCTGCGCCGGTCCGCTCCCACAGCTCGGCCCCGGCGCCCGGGCTCACCGGCCGCGCCCCGACCGAGGCCAGCACCTCCGCGCCCGGCGGCAGCGCGCGCCAGGACTCGCGCTCCTCGGGGGTCGGGGCCACCACTCCGTCAGCCAGCTCCAGGCGTACCCTCCCCTCGGCGTCCGGGAGAACCTTGGCCAGCACGGCGTGCAGGGCGTGCGCCGCGTTGAGCGCCGCTCCGCCGTACAGGCCGGAGTGGACGTCGCGCCGCCCGGTCCGGACCACAAGCTTGGCCATGACCATCCCGCGCGCCGCCACGGTCAGGGCCGGGGTGCGCTCGTCGATCATCACCGAGTCGAAGACCACCGCGCAGTCGGCCCCGACCCGGTCGCGGGCGATCCACTCGAGGGCCGAGCCGCTGCTGACCTCCTCCTCGCCCTCGACCAGGAAACGGATATTTACCGGGAGCTCGCCGCGTGCCGCGAGGTCGCAGGCGACGTGCAGCAGGGGCAGGAAGTTCCCCTTGTCGTCGGCCGCCCCGCGCGCGTAGACCCGTCCGTCGCGGATCGTCGGCTCGAAGGGCGGGCTCGTCCAGGCCTCGAGCGGCCCGGGGTCCTGCACGTCGAAGTGCCCGTACACGAGCACGGTGGGGGCGCCGGGGGCGTCGGCCGGGAGCTCGCCCACGGCCAGCGGGTGGCGCTCGGTGACGAGCGCTTCGGCGGTGCCGCCGGCGGCGCGGATCCGCTGGCAGACCCAGTCCGCCGCGCGGGCGAGCGCCGCGGCGTCGCCGCCTGCGGTCGACACCGACGGGATGCGCAGGAACTCGAGAAGCTCGTCGAGGAGCTCGGGCACGGACGGCATTGTCCGTGATCCGGGATCGTTCAGCGTCCGACCGCGCGGCGGCCGCAGACCGGCCACGGGGCGATCCCCGCGCGCCGGTACAGCCTGAGCGCGAGGCGGTCCTGGAGCCACTCCGGGGCGCGCGCCGGGTCGCCGCGCCCGCCGAGCGACCGCCAGGTCGCGCGCAGGAACTGGTACTTGCCGCGGTAGCGGCCGCTCGGCGAGACCGCCCGCGGGCTGCCCCCCGACTCGCACTGGGCGATCCGGATGAGCACCCGCGGCAGCCGGACGCGCCGCTGGCCGGCGCCTTGGTCGAACGGGCCGAGTCCGAGGGCCCGCCAGGTCGTGGGGTCGACCACCCCGTCCGCCGGCAGGTTGTGGCGCCGCTGGAACCGCACGACCGCGCGCTCCGTTCGAGCCCCGAACACCCCGTCGACCGGCCGGACGTGCAGGGCGCGTTGGACTCGCTTGACCGCCGCGCCACGGTCCCCGCGCTCGAGCAGCACGCGGAACGAGGTTGCCCCGGTCCCGCCCGAGCTCGCGGCGGCGATCGCGGGCGGCGAGAGCAGGAGCAAGCCGACGATCATCGCGGCCAGCCCGCGGCGCGCCCAGCGATGCACAGCGTGTCTGTTCACCCTCTCCACGATCTGCCTCGCCTACGGGGTGAGCTGACGGGCTCGCGCGAACTGCGCTACGCCGCGCTCGTGGCGGCGATTCGCCCCACGGACCGGATCGGCCGGCCCAATTGGGTCCCCCGCTCCCCGCCGTGCTGGACGGCGGGGACTCGGCTATGACGCGGGAATGGAAGCAGATCGGCCGGCGGCGCGTCGCATGCCGGGCGCCGCTTTGCACGGCCCGGACCCCGGGCACTAGCCTGCCCGGCCATGGAGCTCGGCCTAAGCGGGCGGACCGCGCTGGTGAGCGCGGCGTCACGGGGCATCGGCTTCGGGATCGCCGGAGCGCTGGCCGGCGAGGGCGCGAACGTGGCGATCTCCTCGCGCTCGCCCGACCGGATCAAGGCGGCCGCGGGGAGGATCGGCGCGCGGGGCTACGTCCACGACACGAGCGACATCGACGACGCGCCCCGCCTGGTCGAGGCCGTCGAGTCGGACCTCGGGCCGATCGACATCCTCGTGACGAACACCGGCGGACCGCCGGGCGGCGCCGATCCGCTCGGCTTCGGCCGCGACGAGTGGCGGGCCGCCTATCGCGACCTGGTGCTCGAGCCGATGGCGCTCATCGAGCGGGTCGCGCCCGGAATGCGCGAGCGCCGGTTCGGGCGGATCGTGAGCGTCTCGTCGATCTACGCGCGGGAGCCGAGCTCGTCGCTGATCCTCTCGAGCGCCCATCGCAGCGGCCTGCTGGCCACCTTCAAGGCGCTGGCCCGCGTGCTGGCCGGCGACGGGGTGACCCTCAACACCCTGCTGCCCGGGCGCATCGCCACCGAGCGCCAGATCGGCATCTACGGGTCGATGGAGGAAGCCGAGCGCGCGGCCGAGGCCGAGGTCCCGGCCGGCCGGCTCGGCACGATCGAGGAGGTGGGCGCGCTCGCCGCGTTCCTCTGCTCGGACGCGGCCGCCTACCTCACCGGGATCGCGATTCCGGTCGACGGCGGCCTCTCGCACGCGCCCTGAGCGAGCGACACCCCTGGATCTACCGCGCTAGCGAGGCGACCGCCTGCGCTCGGCCTGGGCCTGCGCCCGCTCATAGCCGATCCGCATCAGCTCGACCACCCGGTCGGCGTCGGCCTCCGAGTGAATCGGAACGCTGACCCACCCCGAGTCCGGGAGCACGTGGTGCGGCCGGGCCCGGCCCTCGGCGATCAGCCGGTCGCGGACCCGGCGCGGGAACGGAAGGTCGGCCAGGCGGTCGCCGTGGAGATGGCCGAGCTCCCGCCGGCCCACGCGGAACTCCACGCCCCCGAAGCGGTGGGGCGCCGAGCTGACCCCGGGCCAGCCCAGCACCTCCTCCGCGATCCGGGTCGAATGGCTCACGCGGCCGCCGCGACCGCCGGCACCGGCTCGAGCGCCAGGTCGAGGACCTCGTCCACGGTCATCACCGGGTGGAACCGCATCTGCTCGCGGACCTCCTCCGGGACGTCGTCGAGGTCGCCGCGGTTGCGCTCGGGGAGGATGACGTCGGTAAGCCCCGCGGCGTGCGCGGCCAGCACCTTCTGCTTGACCCCTCCGATCGGGAGGACCCGCCCCTGGAGGGTCACCTCGCCGGTCATCCCGACCGTGTGCCGCACCGGGCGCCCCGAGAGCAGCGACGCGAGCGCGGTGGTCATCGTGATCCCGGCGCTCGGCCCGTCCTTCGGGATGGCCCCGGCCGGCACGTGCAGGTGGAACTCGCGGCCGTCGAAGTCATCCTCGTCGACCCCGAGCCGCCTCGCGTGCCCGCGCACGTATGACAGCGCGATCCGCGCGGACTCCTTCATCACGTCGCCGAGCTGACCGGTCAGGACGAGACCGTCCTTGCCTCGCATCGAGGTGGCCTCGATGAACAGCACCTCGCCGCCGGCTCCGGTCACCGACAGCCCCGTGGCCACGCCGGGGATGGCGGTGCGCTCCGCCGCCTCCTGGAAGAAGCGCTGGCGCCCGAGCGCCCGGCGCACGGCCTCGAGGTCGATGGTCACCGGAGCCTTCGCCTCGCCGGCGGCCAGCGCGGTGGCCGTCTTGCGGGCGATCGTGCCGAGCTCACGCTCGAGCTGGCGGACGCCGGCCTCGCGGGTGTACTCGGTCACGACCAGTCGCAGGACCTCATCCGAGATCTCGACCTCGTCGGCGTGCAGCCCGTTGCGCTCCACCTGGCGCGGCCAGAGGTAGCCGCGACCGATCGCGACCTTCTCCTCGGTCGTGTAGCCGTCGAAGCGGACCACCTCCATCCGGTCGAGAAGCGCCGGCGGGATGGTCTCGGCCACGTTCCCCGTCGCGATGAACAGGACGTGCGAGAGGTCGAGCTCAACGTCGAGGTAGTGGTCGCGGAAGCTGTGGTTCTGGGCCGGGTCGAGCACCTCGAGCAGGGCCGCGCTCGGGTCGCCGCGCCAGTCGGCGCCGACCTTGTCGACCTCGTCGAGCATGATCACCGGGTTCATCGTCCCGGCGTCGCGGAGGGCGCGGACCAGCCGCCCGGGCAGGGCGCCGATATAGGTGCGGCGATGGCCGCGGATCTCGGCCTCGTCGCGCACCCCGCCAAGCGACATGCGCACGAACTCGCGGCCGGTGGCGCGGGCGATGGACTCCCCGATCGAGGTCTTGCCGGTGCCGGGCGGCCCGATTAGCGTGAGGATCGCGCCCGAGCGCCGGTCATCGGCCACCCCGCGGTCCTTGCGCAGCTTGCGGACCGCGATGTACTCGGTGATCCGGTCCTTCACGTCCTCGAGTCCGGCGTGATCGGCGTCGAGCACCTCGCGGGCGTGCACGGGGTCGAGCCGCTCCTCCGAGCGCTTCGACCACGGCACCGACACCAGCCAGTCGAGGTAGGTGCGGATCATCGAGGACTCGCCCGACGCATCGCCCATCCGCTCGAGCCGGGAGAGCTCGCGCTCGGCCTGCTCGCGCACGGCCTCGGGCATGCCGGCCTCCTCGATCTTGCGCCGGTACTCGTCCGCGATCGACGCCTCGTCCTCGCCGAGCTCCTTGCGGATCGACTCGAGCTGCTTGCGCAGGAAGTACTCACGCTGCTGGCGCTCGGCCCCCTGCTCGACGTCCTCGCGAATGCGGCGGCGGACCTGAAGCTCGGCGAGCCGCTCGCGCTGGAATCGCAGCGCCATCTCGAGCCGCTGCGTGACGTCGAGCGTCTCGAGCAACTCGACCTTCTGGTCGTAGCTCAGGTCCGGCGAGTAGCCGGCGGTGTCGGCCAGCGGACCGGGCTCGGTGATCGAGCGCACGAAGGCCGCAACGCGGCCGTCGTCGCCGCGGAGCTCGAGGATCTCCTCGACCACGGCGCGGTACTCGCGCTCGAGCTGGCGGGTCCGGCCGTCGACCGGCCGGTCGTCGATGTGCGGGGTGACCTCCACGCGCAGGGCACCGTCGGCCCCGGTGCGAGCCGCCCCGGCGCTGCCGCGGTGCAGCCCGCGCAGCGCAACGGCGCGCGCCCCGCCGGGCAGGCGGGCGCGCTCGGCGACCTCGGCCACCGTGCCCACGCTCGCAAACTCCTCACCCTTGCGCGGGACGAGCAGGACCTGCTCCTCGTCGCCCACGTCGATCGTGAGGGTGACGGCCATGCCTGGGAAGACGACCGAGTCGTCGACCGGGATCAGCAGCATCGTTTCCATTTACTTGTTCTCCGCTAGTGACTTACCGAGTGTAAGCACAAGTCTACCCGGTGAGCCGCAGGGTGAGGGTCGGGTGGCGTCCCACGCGCGCGAACGACGCGACGTGCTTCACTGCGCGGCGTGGGCTCGGACCCCGGACTCCGACCCGACGGTCGGGGAGCTGAGCGCGAGCTGAGCGAGGATCCCGACTTCGCGACGATCCGCCGCGCGTGGGCGGCCTTCAGTCGGGTCGACGAGGAAGGCTTCCGCCGCGAGGCCCGGCCCGACATCGTCGCGGTGCCGTTCGGAGCGGCGATGGAGGGCAAGTCGTACCACGGGATCGACGAGGTCGTGGGCTGGTGGCGCCACGAGATCCTCTCGAGCTGGAAGTGGTTCGAGGTCATCCCGGAGCAGTTCCGGAGGGTCGGCGACAGGATCCTCGTGACCGGTCAGTGGAACGCGCGCGGCAAGGGGAGCGGAGTCGAGCTCCGCATGAGGGCCACCTGGGTCGTCGAGGTGCGCGACGGCAAGGTCGCCTACTGGCAGACCTACACCGACCACGCCCAGGCCCTGCGGCACGTCGGGCTGGAGGGCACCTAGCCGGCAGCCTCCGCCGCGCGCACCGGTGCGGCGATGGCGCTATACAGCTGGCGATGACCGGCCGGAACGGAGAGCGGTCTGCCCCACCCTCGCTCGAGGCCGTCCGCCGCCAGCTCGCGTACCTCGCCGACCGCTCGCCGCTCTACCGGCGCAGGCTCGGCCGCCTCGCGACCCGGCTCCGCCGGCTAGAGGACCTGCGCGCGGTCGAGTACACGACCAAGGAGGAGCTCCGCGCGAGCCAGGAGCGCGATCCGCCGTTCGGCGAGTACCTCTGCGCACCGCTCGAGGCGCTCGTGCGCGTGCACTTGACCTCGGGGACGACGGGGGCTCCGGTCGCAATCGCCCTCACTCGGGCCGACCACGAGCGCAACAGCGCGATCGGCGGCGAAGCGTTCAGGATCGCCGGCGTACGCCCGGGCGACCTCATCGCGCACTGCCTCAACTACTCCCTCTACGCGGGCGGGGTCGCCGATCACATGGCGCTCGAGGCGAGCGGGGCCACGGTCGTTCCGATCGGGGTGGGGCAATCGCGGCGGCTGCTCGAGACGATTCCCCGGCTCGGCATCACCGCCCTGTTCGGCACGCTCTCCTATCCGTCTCACCTGGCGGCGCGAGCGCGCGAGCTCGGGCTCGAGCCGCGTGAGCTAGGGCTGCGGCTGATCGTGACCGCGGGCGAGCCCGGCGCGGGGCTCGCCGCGCTCCGGCGCCAGATCGAAGCGTCATTCGGCGCCCGGGCGGTCGACACCTTCGGGATGAGCGACGTCTGGTCGACCATGGCCGGTGAGTGCGGCGAGGGCGAGGGAATGCACCTCACCTCGCGCGGGGCCGCGCTCCTCGAGCTGTGCGACCCCGAGAGCGGGGAGCCGATCGAGATCGAGGACGGGGCGAGCGGGGAGCTGGTCTGGACCCACGTCGGTCGCGACGCCTCGCCACTCCTGCGCTACCGCTCCGCCGACCTGGGTCGGGTGTGGATCGAGCCGTGCCCGTGCGGGCGGCAGGGGCTGCGGTTGCGGATCGAGGGCCGGCGCGACGACATGATCCGCGTGCGCGGCGCGAACGTCCATCCCCAGGCCGTCGGCGCGCTTCTCGGAGAGCGACCTCGGCTCGGCCGCTACGCGATCGTCGCCGAGGGTGACCCGATCGAGCCTCCCCTGCGCGTGCTGGTCGAGGCGGCGGGGGTGGCCCGCGCCGAGCTCGAGGACCTCGAGGAGGAGCTGCGCCGCAAGCTCGGCGCGGCGGTGACGCTGCAGGCGCTCCCGCGGGGGACGCTGCCGGTCGCCGAGCACAAGACGCGCCTCGTTTATCGGCCGGCCCGGGGCGACGAGCTGCCCCCCGCGCTCGCTTCGGCGCTACCCGGAAAGGAGGGGCGAGGATGAGCATGACCGCGACCGAGCTCGGGTCGGCGCGGGTCCTCAGCTGGGACCGTCGCGCCCGCCGGAACGCCTGGACCCGAGCGCTGATCGAGGAGCTGGCCGAGGGGATCGAGGCGGCCGCCGCCGACCCCCGGGTGCGCTGTGTCGTGGTGAGGGGCGCGGGCGACGACTTCTCGGCCGGGGACGACCTGTTCGACGCGCGCGCCGCGGACCGGGACGAGTGGCGGCGGACGGTGGCGGCCTTCCAGCGCCTCACTCGGGCCGCGCTCGAAGCGCCGGTCCCGATCCTGGCCGCGATCGATGGCGTCTGCATCGGCGGGGCGGTCGAGTTCGCC
>DASQXU010000266.1:0-2933 GCA_035639555.1 Thermoleophilaceae bacterium | reverse complement strand
ACGTCGTGCGCCTTCCCGAGTGCTAACGCGGAGCACACGCCGGCGATGCCACCGCCCACGACTGCGACCAGCTCGCGTTGTGCGCCCATTGCCGCGGCGTCACTCTATTCGACTACGACCGCCCCCCGGTCGGAGCCATTGTGGCCAACGAACACGAATGCGGCGACCAGGCAGCCGTCTGCTCTTCCTGCTGCGCCGACCCCTGACGCCGGTGTTCTCGTGGAGAGAGCACTGCAGGGACGGCGCGGCTCCAGTGCAAGTGCAGGCACGCTAGGTTGACCCCGGTCGGCGGCGATCGAGGGTCAGGTGTGTTGCTCCCACGCGCGGGAGCACCAGACACTCGCGGTCAGGCCATTGGCAAAAGGTAAGAGTCGAGGTGCGCGTCGAGCGCGGCCAGCCCGGCCGCGTCGGCCGGCGCGGCACGAACGCCGATGTGCCCGTCGGGCCGCACCAGGACGGCACCGGTGGAGGTCAGCCCGGCCGGCCGCGGGTCGCTCGTCCCGCGGGCCACCTCCACGACTCCCCGCCAGCGGCGGCCGAGGCGGGCCGCGCCAGCCTCATCAGCGGTGCCAAACAGCAGAACTTGATGTGCCGTGCCGGTAAGTGCGGGCGGATCGGGATAGCGGTCGCCCGGCCCGGGGGCCGCTGGCGGCCTCACCCCGGGCCCGAGGTGCTCACCCACGAGACGGCTGCCCGCGTAGGAGACGTCGAGCATGCAGCGGGATCGGGCTAGCGCCGCGAGCTCCGCGCGCGTCGGGGGGTTTCGATGGACGCCCGTCCGCGCCGACTCAACGGCGGCGCGGGCCAGGTGGTCAATCCGGTCGGAGACCTCGAGCACGTGACGGTCGGCGGCGAGGCGCTCGGACGCGAAGCTCGCGAGCAAAGCAGGGCGGGCGCGGCCGCGCAGGGTGAGCGCGAGCTTCCAGGCGAGGTCGTGGGCGTCGTGGAGGCCCGAGTTCAGGCCCTCGCCCCCGAAGGGGCTCGAGAGGTGGCCGGCGTCGCCCAGCAAGAAGCGCCGTCCCTCGGCCAGCCGTGGGACCAGACGTTCGTGCATGCGGAACGGTGCGACCCACGCCACATCGTCGACGGCGATCTCCCCGGGGACCCGCCGGTCGATCGCCGCCGCTACCAGGGCGATCGCTGTCGCCCGCCCCACACGCCGGGCCTCGTCATCCTCGAGATTGCCCACGAACGTAACCCAGCGCCCGTGGGGGAGCGGCACGAGCAGGACATAGCCGCGTGGGGTGGCGACCAGGGCCCCGCCGTCGCGCGGGAGGCGGCAGCGCGCTCGGACGTCGGCGACGAGCGCCGTGCCCGGAGAGGTCGAGCCCTCCAAGCTCTCGGCCATCGAGGCCCGCGTGATGCTGTGGGCGCCGCCGGCGTCGACGAGCCACCCGGTCTCGATGGTCTCCGGCGTCCCATCGCCTCGCTCCAGCTCGACGAGCACGCTCTCGTCCCGTGGCTCGACGGACGAGGCCGAGACGCCGCGCTCCACGACACCCCCGAGCTCCATGAGCCTCTCGGCGAGGATTGCCTCCGTGCGCCACTGGGGCAGGTTGCACTGGAACTCCCACCGGCAGCCCACGCCGGCGAATGGCAGCTCGCTGACCGGCCGGAGCTGCGCGTCAAATATCCGGGCGAATCGCAGGTGGACCGAGGCGGCGAGCACCGCCTCGAGGACCTCGGCCCGGGCGAGGATCTCGAGCGTCCGAGGCTGGAGCGCGGTGGCCCGGGCTTGGCGGTGGGGCACAGGCTCGCGCTCGACGATGCGCGTCGGCACGCCGTTGCGCGCCAGCTCGGCCGCCGCGAAGAGCCCGGACGGTCCCGCCCCGATCACCAACACAGGAGCCTCGCTCGACGCCATTCAACCCCAGGCCACCGAATCCGAGTCCGAGCATCGGCAGTTTAAGCGGCCGGGCCAGCCTCTACGGCGGCCGCATGCCATGCTGACTACGGGGGCCGCGCCGGCGCGAGCGCAATGCTTGCGCGTGGTAGCTCGGGGAGCCTCGATGAGGGCCCCCTCGCGGCGCAGGCACGAGCGCTTCTGGCGGACGCCGATGCCCTCCGGCGGTCGCCTCGACATTGCGCTCTTTCACGCTCTCAGCTCGCGGACCCCCCTCGGTGTTGCGGTCAAGCGATAAGAACCATGAGAGTCGGTCCGGCGGCTTAACCTATGAGCCTGACTCGTGCTGGCTGACTTGTGTTGGGTTCGTCGGGGGCAGAAGCCCCGGAAGTAATCAAGGCCGGCCGGATCGCGGCCGTGGCGTCCAGCCAGATGGACGCGGAAGACCAGAGCGGGGTTTCTGTGCTTAGGACGACGGTGTGTGGAGTTGGCGTTCGGCGGTTCAGGGGCGCGGTTGGGCCCCTTCTCGGTCGGCGGCGGCTTGCGGTGCGTCCTCGCCGCTTGTGCTGCTGGCGGGGGTATTGGCGGTGGGGGAGGCGCGCGCGGCGCTGCCGCCGAACTGCGCTCAGTCTGCGAGCACGGTGACCTGTACGTTCTCCTCCACGGGCGCCGAGCAAGTGTTCTCGGTCCCGGCGGGCACCACCAGGGTGCGGATCAAGGCGGTCGGCGCGCCGGGCGGTGTGGGGGCACAGGGAGAGACGGGCGGTGCGGGGGCGGTCGCGAGCGGGACCGTATCGTCGACCGTCGGTGAGACGCTCTACATCGAGGTCGGTGGCGCGGGCGGACAGGCCTTTGCCGGTGGCGGGCCCGGCTTCAACGGCGGCGGGACAGGCAACCGCGAGGCTGGCGGCGGCGGCGGCGCGTCGGATGTGCGCACCGCTCCGATGTCGGCGGGGCTGACCCCGGACACGCGGGTGCTGATCGCCGGCGGAGGCGGCGGCGCTGGCGGAACGGGGTCCGAGAGTGCTCTCGGCGGTGCCGGCGGTGCGGCTGGAGCTCCCGGGGGCAACGGCGGAAGTTATTCGAGTTC
>DASQXU010000265.1:0-8045 GCA_035639555.1 Thermoleophilaceae bacterium | reverse complement strand
GGTACCCGCCCGCGACGCTGATTAACCTCGCAGCAGGATCGCGCCCGAGTGGGGAGCGAGCTCGCGGCCGCGCACCGCTCCCGGAGCGGTCTCGAGCAGCGGCGTGCCGGCCACGCCCGGCCGGCGCGGCTCGGAACCCGGGTTCACCACGACCACGCGGTCGCCGCGGGTGAAGGCGAGAATCCCCTGCGGCGCATCGAGCAGCTCGAACTCGGGCGGAAGCTCGCGGCGCAGCGCGATCAGCTGCCGGTACAGCGACATCACGGAGCTCGGGTCGCCGCGCTGGCCGGCGACGTTCCGCTCGCGCGGATCGACCGGAGGGAGCCAGGGAGTGCCGGTCGTGAACCCGCCGCTCGGCGAAGGCTCCCACTGCATCGGGTGGCGGTACCGGTCGCGCCCGGCGCGGTCCAGCGGAGGATCGGCGCCCGGGCCTTCGGTCTGGCCGATCTCGTCGCCCTGGTAGACGAACGCCGCCCCGGGCAGCGTCAGCAGGAGAAGGGCGGCCGCGCGTGCGTTCTCGGGGCCGAACCGGCTGGCCATGCGCCCGAAGTCGTGGTTGGACATGACCCAGGCGGCCCCGGCGCCGGTCGGGCCGTGCTGCGAGGTGGTGGCCTCGATCGCGGCGCGGAGCCGATTGGCCTCGAACGGCGCGTGCAGCAGCTCGAAGGCGAACACCGCGTCCAGATGCTCGACGTACGGCTGCCACTTTGCGCTCGGCAGGTAGACCTCGCCGACCAGGAAGGCGTCGCCCGCCGCCTCGCGCATCCCGGCCAGGGCGGCCGCTATGTCGGGGTGGTTCCGCGAGTTGGACAACGCGAGCTTCGCCTCGTCCTCGCGCACCGGGAGGCCGAACGGCTCGGTCGCGGGCGGGTCGTCACGGAGCTTCGGGTCCTTCAGGAGGCGGTCGATCGCGTCGATCCGGTAGCCGTCGACGCCCCGGTCGAGCCAGAAGCGCAGCACGCCGTGCATCGCCCGTACGACCTCCGGATTGCGCCAGTCGAGGTCGGGCTGCTCCGGATAGAACGAGTGCAGGTACCAGCGGCCGCGCCCCGCGTCGAAGGTCCAGGCCGAGCCGCCGAAGGCCCCGAGCCAGTTGTTCGGCGGGCCGCCCTCACGACCGTCAGACCAGATGTACCAGTCCGGGTGCTCGCGGAACCAGCGGTGCTTGATCGACGTGTGGCACGGCACCAGGTCGAGCAGCACCCGTAGGTCGCGCTCGCGGGCGGCGGCCACGAGCGCGTCGAAGTCCGCGAGCGTCCCGTACACCGGGTCGATCGCCGTGTGGTCGCTGACGTCGTACCCGAAGTCGGCCAGCGGCGAGGGGTAGATCGGCGAGAGCCAGAAGCCGTCGACCCCGAGCTCCAGCAGGTGGTCGAGGCGGGCCGCGATGCCGCGGAGGTCGCCCACCCCGTCGCCGTCCGAGTCGCAGAACGAGCGCGGGTAGATCTGGTAGATGACCGCGTCCCGCCGCACGAGCGGGCAAAGATAGGCCGCCAGCCGCCAGAGCGACCTGGCGGCTGGCGGCTGAGTGCTCGGAGCTAGGAGCGGGCCCCCGCGGTCTGGGCCGCCTGCTCCTCGTGGACGCCCTCGGCGATCTCCTCGACGACCTTGGCGCAGAAGGCCGGGAGGTCGTCGGGCTTGCGGCTCGTCACGAGGCCGGAGTCGACGACGCACTCCTCGTCGACCCACTCGCCGCCGGCGTTCCGGATGTCGGTCTGGAGGCTCGGCCACGAGGTCACGGTGCGGCCGCGGACGACATCGGCCTCGACCATCGTCCACGGGCCGTGGCAGATCGCCCCGACCGGCTTGCCCGCCTCGAAGAAGCCGCGGACGAATTGCACCGCGTCCTCGTCCGTGCGCAGGAAGTCCGGGTTGGCCACGCCGCCCGGCAGTACGAGCCCGTCGTACTCCGACGGATCGGCCTCGGCCACGGTCCGGTCCACCTTGAAGGTGTCGCCCTTGTCGAGGTGCTGGAACCCCTGGACCTCGCCTTCCTCGAGCGAGATCAGCTCGGGCGTTCCACCCTCGGCCTCGACCGCCTTCCACGGCTCGGTGAGCTCCACCTGCTCGACGCCGTGGGTCGCCAGGAAGGCAATCCTCCGTCCTTCGAGTTGGTTCGCCATGGAGGCTCCTTTCGTCTCGAGTCCAGATCGGTTTTCGTCGAGTCCTTCCAACATTCACGTACCGGGGAGACGCCGGCCGGAAACCCCCTGCCCGGGGGGACTCTGCCCCCGCGGGGCGCGCTACGCTGTCGGCGATGGCCTCCCCCGCGCGCAGCGGCACGCGCGAGGAAGAACGACGGCTGTCGATCAGCACGCTGGTGATCGCGAGCATCGCCTCGCTGACCGCTGCCGTCGTCACCTCGCACTTCTGGCTGGCCGGCACGCCGCTGGCCGCCGCGGTGACCCCTGTGATCGTGGCGATTGTCTCGGAGTTGCTGCGCAAGCCGACCGAGGTGATCTCCCAGAAGCTGACGACGAGCGACCGGACGGCGGTTGCGCCCGATCGCGGGAGCGCCGTCCCGCGGCCACCGGAGCCGGAGCGCCGGGCGGATGCGGCGGCCGGCGCCGGCCGCCGGCGGGTGCCGGCCCAACCATCGCGACCTGGGCGAGAGCGGCTCCAGGAGGCGACGAGCGCCACCGTGGCGAAGGCGGGCGTCCCGCCGGCCGGCGGCATGCACGTCTACCGTCCCACCCGCACGCGGCGCCGGCGCCTCGCGGTGGGCGTCGTGGCGGCCACCGCGGTGCTCGCGTTCGCGATCGCCGCCGCCGTCTTGACCCTTCCCGAGCTGATCGCGGGTCAGTCGCTCACGAAGAGCAGCCGGCACACCACCCTGTTCGGCGGGAGCGCGAGGAGGACATCCTCGACCCCCACGACCCCCACGCCGACTGCGCCGACTCAGAGCCAGCCCAGCACGACGCCGAAGGGCACTACCACGAATCGGACCACTACCCAACCGCCCTCGGGTGGAACCAATACGCAGACCCAACCGAAGCAGAGCACCCAGCAGCAACAGCAGCAACCGCGGCAGCGGAGCACGACGCCGAGTGGCGGGGCCTCGGGAGGCGGTGGATCGCCCTGACCCCGGATGGGACGGTGGCACCCGAGCCGGCGCTGAGCGCCTAGCGGCCGCCGACGCCGGTCAGCAGCTCACGCAGGCGGAACGGTCCCCCGCTGCCGCGGGCGAGCGGCGGGGTGTCGATGTCCGTCCCCTCTCGCATGCCGGCCAGCAGCTCCAACAGCGCGTCGGTGGCCGTGTGCCGGGGCTCCCAGCCGAGCTCACGCCGGGCGCGGGCGGTGTCCATCACCGGTACGGCGAGCGCCATGTCGACCCAGCCGGGCTCGGACGGCTGCAGGCGAAGGCGGAACGTGAGCGCCGCGCCGCCCCGGAGCACGGCGGCGGGCAGGGGAACGGTCCGCGCGTCGAGCATCCGCGCGAGCTCGCCGGGGTCGAGCACCGGCTCGGCCGCCACGTTGAAGGGGCCGCGGGCGTCGCTGAGAACGGCCAGTCGGTAGGCGTCGCCCACGTCGTAGGAATGCACGGCCTGGAAGACGAGCCGCTCGACCCTCGGCACGACCGGGATCAGGTCCGGACGCAGGAGCGCGCCCGGGAGAAACGGCCCGGCGAACAGCCGGCGGATCCCGGCCGCAGCCTCCCGCTTGAAGATCAGGCCGGGGCGCAGGCGGACGACCCGAATCCCGGAATGCTCCTCCTCGAAGCGGTCCAGCATGCGCTCGACCTGCGCCTTGTGACGGGCGTAGAACGAGGAGCCGATGCCGTGGGTCGGCCAGCTCTCGTCGACCCGGCGGTCCTTCGGCCCCGGGGAGTAGGCGCCCACCGACGACGCGTAGACGAGCGAGGGCACGCCGGCCTCGGCGACGGCGCGTAGGAGGCGGGCGGTCCCGTCGATGTTGGTGGCCCGCAGCGTGGCCTCGTCGCGGCCGGGCTGGATCAGCCAGGCCAGGTGGACGACCGCGTCGGCGCCGCGGAAGTACGGGACGAGGTCGGAACTCGCGATGTCGGCCGCCGCCCACTCGACCTTGGGAAAGCGGGCCGCCGGGAGGCGGCGCGCGAGCCCCAGGACCGACTCGACGCGCGGCTCCCCGCTCAGCGAGCGGAGCAAGCTGGTGCCGACGTTTCCGCTCGCGCCCACGACCACGACACGCATGGCCGGCGGCTACCCGGCCCGTCTCGGCGGAAACGGCCTCAGCGGATGGGGGTCGACGGCACGGCCCCGCCCGTGAGCTCGAAGACCCAGAACGCCCGTCCCATCACCGGGACCGACACGTTGAACACCGGCACGCCGGCGACCTCGGCCCGGAAGCGCCCGGCGTGGGCGTGACCGTGGAGGACGAGGTCGGGCCGGTGCTCGATGATCGGCGCCTGCAGGCGGTCGGTGCCGAGGAACGCCCAGATCTCGCGGGCCTCTCCCTCGAGGGTCTCCCAGGTCGGCGCGTAGTGCAGGAGCAGCACCCGGAACGGGCACAGCGCCACCTCGCCGAGGCCCTCGCTGACCGCCTCCACCTCCTGCCCGGTCTCCGCGTATACCGCGCGCAGGGAGGGCTCGCCGAAGTCCGGCAGGTGCCAGGTGCGAAAGCCGCCGACGAAGCCCTTCGCGCCCACGACCCCCACGCCGCAGTCGCCGACCGGGACGACCGTGTGGGCGCGGTCGAGCACCGTCACCCCCGCGTCCTCGAGCACCGTGACCACCTCCGGCCCTCGCCCGGCGTGGAGGTCGTGGTTGCCCAGTACTGCGACCACGGGAGTGGCGAGCCCGCGGCAGGAGTCGGCGAGCACGGCGGCTTGGTCCGGCTCGCCATGGGTCGTGAGGTCCCCGGCCAGCAGCACCAGGTCGGCCTCGCCGTCGATGGCGGCGAAGGCGGCGGCCGTGCTCTCCCGGGTGGCTTCGCTGCAGTGGATGTCGCCTGCCGCGGCGATGCGGATCGTGGTCTCGGCCGGGCCGCGGCTCGGAAGGGCACTCGTCTCGACTTCCATCGCGGATCCCATACCCGCCGGAGGGGAAGGGAAAAGCCGGCGGGCTCGCCGGCGCGGCGTTAAAAGCCGCGAGGGGGGTATGCGATGGCCGTGGCCGGGAATTCGTTCGAAGACATCGAGGCGGCGCTCAAGAGGGCGGTCGCCGCCCTACGCGAGGCCGGCGTGCCGTTTCTGCTCGGCGGCAGCCTCGCGAGCTGGGCTCGGGGCGGCCCGGAATCGAGGCACGACCTCGACGTAATCGTCAGGCCCGAGGAAGCCGAGCGCGCCCTCGAGGCCCTCGCCGCCGCCGGGATGCGCCCGGAGCGTCCGCCCGAGGAGTGGCTGTACAAGGCGTGGGACGGGGAGGTGCCGATCGACGTGATCTTCAGGCCGCGGGGCCTCGAGATCGACGCCCACGTGCTGGCCCGCGGGGACGAGATTCACGTCCAGGGGATCACTCTGCCGGTGATGGCGCTAGAGGACGTGCTGGCCACCAAGCTCCTCGCCCTGGACGACCACTCGGTCGACTACTCGCCGCTGCTGCAGATCGTGCGCGCCCTGCGCGAGCAGATCGACTGGCGCGCGCTGCGCGGCCGTACCCGGCACTCCCCCTACGCGCGCGCCTTCTTCTTCCTGGTTGAGGAGCTCGGGGTAGCGGACACGGGCTCGGCCGACACCGCCGAGGTCCGGGTGGTCACGCCGGAGCGGTAGCCATCCTCGCGCGCCGGCAGGGCGTCGAGCGCGGCGATCACCTCGGCCGGTCCGATATCGAGCAGGCCCGGGGCCGGGCGGTCGGCGTGCGGGTCGCTGCGCCGTCCCGTCCAAAGTGCCCGGTGCCGCGGCTCGGCTCCGGGCGGGCCCCAGAGCGACGGCGGCGTCGGCCCGAACAGCACCACCGACGGGGTGCCGAGCGCGGTGGCGAGGTGGGCGATCCCGGTGTCGCCGCAGACGAGGCGCCCCGCGGCGGCGACCACGCGGGTCAGCTCGAGCAGGTCGGTGCGCCCCGCGAGCACCGCGGCGTGCCCGGCGGCCGCGGCGACCGCGACGGCCAGCGGCCGCTCCCCGCGGTGACCGGTGACGACCACGGTCCTCCCCCGCTCCCGCTCCGCACGAGCCACCGCGGCGAAGCGCTCCGCCGGCCAGCGCCGGGCCGCGCTCGCCGCGCCCGGGTGGAGTACCGTCGCGCCCCTGGCCGCCGCCGGAGGGACTCCGCGGGGCGGGCGCAGGTCGAGCCGGCGCGGGTCGGCGGCGATCCCATGGTCCTCGAGCAGCCGGCACCAGCGGCTGACCTCGTGCTCGTCGGCGTACCAACGAGGCGCCCCGCGGCTCGCAGGGACCTCTGGGTTCTCGAACCAGATCGCGCGGCGTGGCCTCGCGGCGAGCAGCACGCGATGGCTCTGCGGGCCGCGCCCGTGGAGGTTCACCGCCACCTCGGCCCCGTGCAGCTCGCGGGCGAGCGGTGCAAGCGGGCGGGCGTCGACCACCCGATCGACGGCCGGTCGCCCGCCGGCGTCGATCAGCCGGGCCAGCGGCGCGAGCCCGGCCGGGGCGGCGAGGACCCGCTCGTGGCCCGGGAACGCCGCGGCCAGCGCGCGCAGGGCCGGCACCGCGGTGAGCAGGTCGCCGAGCCCGAGCGCACGCAACGCGACGAGCAGCGGGCGGCTTCGGGCTACGGCCACGAGGGCTCGGTGGACGGGCAGACCACGAGCTCGCGTAGCTCGGTGTCGCTCGGCCGCGTAAGCGCGAAGAGCACCGCGTCCGCCACCTCCTCGGGTGGCGCGAGCCGGGCGTCCGGGGGCGGCTTGTACTGCTCGTCGCGCCCGTCGAAGAAGGCGGTCTGCATGCCGCCGGGGACGAGCAGGGTCACCCCCACGCGCCCCTGCGTCTCGACGGCGAGGGCGCGGGTGAACCCGATCACCCCGAACTTGCTGGCGCAGTAGGCGGTCGCGTCGCTGACCGCCCTGAGGCCGAGCGTCGAGGCCACCGTCACCACCCGTCCGCGCCTCCGCTCGAGGTGCGGCAGGGCGGCGCGGATAACCGCGGCGGTGCCCATGAGGTTCACCGCCACGACCCGATCCCAGGCCTCCGGGGCGACGTCCTCGAGCCGGCCGCAGGCGTCGATCCCGGCGGCCGTGACCACCGCGTCGAGCCCCCCGTGGCGCTCGGCCGCCCGCTCGACCGCCGCCTCGGCTGCCCGCCCGTCGGCGAGGTCGACGAGCTCGTGGTCGAAGCCGCCGGGCGGCGGCTTCAGGTCGAGCACCACCGGCGCTCCGCCCGCGCCCGCCACCGCGTCGGCCACGGCCGACCCGAGCCCGGACGCGCCGCCGGTGACCAGGACGACCCCGAGGTCAGCCGGCGTCATCCACCACCTCCTCGATCAGCCGGCTCGTAGAGCGGCCGGGCAGGTACGGGAGCACCGCGACCCGCGCGCCCCACTCACGCAGTGCGCCGGCCTCGGGAAGCTCGACGCCGGTGTAGTCGCCCCCCTTGGCGAACACGTCCGGGCGGAGCTCGCGCAGCGCGCGCTCCGGGGTGTCCTCGCTGAAGATGGTTACGGCATCTACGCACGCGAGGGCGGAGAGCACCGCTGCCCGGTCGTGCTGGGGCACGAGCGGCCGGCCCGGTCCCTTCAGCCGCCTCACCGAGGCGTCCGAGTTCATCAGCACCACGAGGCAGTCACCGAGCCCTCGGGCCCTCTCGAGCGTGTGGACGTGGCCGGCGTGGAGCAGGTCGAAGCAGCCCCCGGTGGCCACGACCGTGCCGCCGCGCGCGCGGACGCGCGCCACCACCTCGGGGACCGAGGGTCGCTCGGCGCCCGGGCTCCAGGCCGGACCGGCAACCGCCAGCTCCCGAAGCGCGCCGCCGGCGCCCCCGGCGGCCACGAACGCGCTGGCCACGGCCACCGCCTGGAGCACCGCCTCGTCCGGGGGCGCGCCGTCCGCCAGGGCGCTGACCACCCGCGAGGCGAAGCGGTCGCCCGCGCCGCAGGAGTCGCCTTCCTCCGCCGGATCGGCCGGCACGGCCAGCGGCGGGGCACCCGTGCGGGCCAGCACGGCCCCGCGCTCCCCGA
>DASQXU010000264.1:0-8903 GCA_035639555.1 Thermoleophilaceae bacterium | reverse complement strand
GCTCATCGTCGACTACAAGAGCGACCGCCTCGACGGCGAGGACCCGCGCGAGCTCGTGGAGCGCAACTACTCGACCCAGCGGCTCGTCTACGCGCTCGCCGGGCTGCGGGCCGGCGCCCAGGCCGTCGAGGTCGCGCACGTGCTCCTCGAGCGGCCGGCGGAGCCCGTGGCGGTCACGTTCGGCGCCTCGCAAGACGAGCAGCTCGAGGGCGAGCTCCGCACGCTCGCCCGCGGGATAGCCGCCTCCAGCTTCGCGCCCACCGACCTGCCCGGGCGCGAGCTCTGCAGCACCTGCCCAGGCCAGCCCGGACTGTGCTCGTGGGGGCCTGAGCGCACTCTGGGCAGCGCCTGAGGCCGGTCGGATCGCGCTCGTCGGTTGTTACCGTGATCGAGCTATGCCGCGTGCCCCGTTAAGCCGGAGCGTCGCCATTCGCCGCCTCGCCGCGTGCGCGCTGATCGCCGCCGCGGCTCTCGCGCTTGGCGCCTGCGGCGGAGGCGGCGGGAACAAGGACCAGTCGAGCACGTCGCACTCGAGCGGGGGGAGCGGCTCCTCGGGCGGCGGTGGGTCCTCGGGCGGCGGCAAGTCGTCGGGCGGGGGCGCATCCTCCGGCGGCCGTACCACGACCTCGCCGACCACGGGCGGGGGCTCCGCCCACCGCCAGGTCGCCGCCGAGCAGCGGCGCGCGGCGGGGGTCGAGCGCGCGGTCACTCGTCTAGTCGAGGCCACCGAGCAGGGCAACGGCCCGGCGGCGTGCCGCCTGCTCGGGCTGTCCCCCAAGGGCTCCGGCCTAGTCGCACTCCGCGACTGCGCGGGGCGAGCGCACGTCGCGCTCGCGGCGCTGCCGAACTCGGACGAGCTCTCGTTCGGTCCGCTCACGGTCAGCGATGGCTCGGCCCGCGTGTCCCTGACCGGCGGGCCCACGTTGACCCTTAATCGCTCCGGTGCCTCGTGGCGGGTCGTTGCCGTGCGCGCACCGGCGGCAAGCGGCTACTGAGCCGTCTCGACCGCTTTCCGTCAGGTGGTCGCCCTATGTTCCGACCAGGTCACGTGTCAAGCGCGGAAAGCGGAGCCATGCCCCTCTGCTTCATCGATCCCAAGCAAGCCGTTCGAGTCGTCGCGGAGACGGTCGGCCGTGAGGCCCGCCGGCAGCTGCTCACCGAGGTGGTCCGGGCCTGGGTGGACGAGATCCCGGACGACGAGCTCGAGGTCCACTACGCCAAGGCGATCGACGAGCTCGACGAGGACGATCTCTCGATGCTCGCGGCCTGGCACGCGTCGCTCGAGGTCGGTCAACCGATCGCCAACAAGGAGTTCCTGCTCGGCGCGTTCGCCCAGCTAGGCGAGCACCGGCGCGAGGCACTCCGGATCGCGGCCGGCTTCCGCGGCGACGAGGCGTTCGAGGCCGGGGTGAGCGAGGAGCAGGCGCTCGACACCGTGCTCCCCTGGCTCTCCGAGGGGCGGACGATGGAGCTGGCGGCGGAGGCGCTCGAGCTATATCTCTGGGACCGCCTCGGGTCGGACAACTGACCGGCCCGATAACCGGCGCAGCTCGGCGTCCTCGGTCGCTCGTGTGCCGAGCACACGTCGCTCCCTGCGTCCTTGATCTGCTTGGTTCTTGGGCCGCTCAGTCGCCCGACCGAGCTCGGACAACGGACCGGCCCGATAACCGACGCAGCCTCGCGTCCTCGTCGCTTCAGTCGCTGTACCGTGGGGCAGGAGGACAGCAGGATGGGACGGTGCGGTCGATTGGCGCGCGGCCCCGGCGTCGTTGGCGCGCCCACGCGGGGCCTCGGGCGTGGTTGACTTCGGCCGATGACCGCCAGCCTTCCGGCCGAGGTCCAGAAGGTCTTCGACCGCTTCGTCACCACCGAGTACACCACGATCGACCGGCGCGGCCGGCCCATCACCTGGCCGGTCACGCCCTACTACTCCCCCGGAGACCCCTGCATCGACGTCACCACCGGCCTCGGGTATCCGAAGAAGGCCCGGGACGCCCAGGCCAATCCCAAGGTCGCCCTGCTGTTCTCCGACCCGACCGGGAGCACGCTCGAGTCCCCACCGCAGGTGCTGGTCCAGGGGACCGCGGAGGTCGACGAGCGTGACCTCGCCCGAAACCGCGAGCGCTACACCCGCGAGTCGCTCGAGAAGCTCCCCGGCGCCCGGTCGATGTTGCCGCCGAAGCCGCTCCGCCGCGCATTCGACTGGTACTACACGCGGATCTACGTGCACGTTCGCCCTGAGCGGGTCTACGTCTGGCCCGGTGGCGACCCGCGGCGCGAGCCGCAGCTGCTCGACGCCCACATGGAGGAGGTGCGCTCCGGGCATGACGAGGAGCCCGAGGCCCCGGGCCCGCCCACCGAGGGCGGCGAGCCGGCCTGGGACCCGCGGATGGACGAGCTCGGCCACCACTACCGCAGCGCCGTCCTCTCCCTGGTGGCACCTGACGGCTTCCCATTCTCCGTCCGCGTCCCTATCGCCGTGGATCACGAGGCGCGAACGGTGCGGCTCGCCGCCGAGCCGGTCGGGGCCCCGCTGGCGCGCGGCCTTGCCTGTCTGACCGCCCACGACCATCACCCCGAGTTCAAGTGGCAGCGCAACTTCCAGATTCGCGGCGACCTCGTGAGGGACGGCCCCGGATGGGCGCTCATCCCGCACCGGCTGATCGGGGGGTTCGAGCTTCCGCCGAGCTCGATGCTCGAGCGCTACCGGCTCAACGCGCGCAAGATGCTGCGCTTCCGACGGATCGCGAAGAAGGAGCTGAGCCGCCGCCCGGATTGACCCGGGGCCCCGAGCTACGGGCGGAGCAGCCGCTCGAGCTCGGCGATGGCCTGGCCGGTGTCCTTGAAGAGCACGACGCGCATCCCGAGGTCGCGCGCGGCCTGGCAGTTGACCTCGATGTCGTCGACCATCACGCAGTCCGAGCCCTCGAGTCCGCCCAGGCGCTCGAGCGTGAGCTCGTAGATGCCCAGCTCGGGCTTGCGCATCCCGACGAAGGCGGAGTCCACCACCACCTCGAACACCTCGTCTATCTCCGGGAGCTTGGCGCGCCAGAGCGGCTCCCACTCGCGCACGTTGTTGGTCAGAAGCGCGGTCCGCAGGCCCCTGGCGCGCAGCTCCCGCAGGTAGTCGATCATGCGCTCGTTGGGGTGGAGGTGCTCGAAGTAGACCTCGCGGAGACGCCCCAGATCGAGCCCGCCGTCGAGATAGGCGCCGAGTCGACGACCGAACTCCGCCTCGGTGATACGCCCGCGCTCGAGCTCGAACAGAGGATGCTCGCCGTAGGCCTCCGTCGCCCTTGCCATCGCCTTGCCGAGCTCCTCGGGCGAGAGGCCCGACTCCTGCTGGTAGGCGACGAAGCCGCGCAGCAGCGGGGTGGTGAGCACCCCGCCGAAGTCTGAGATCACGGCCCGGGTCACGCAGCCTCCGGTGCAGGCTCGCGTACGGTGAGCTCGTAGGCTCCCGTCGCCTCGCGGCCCTCGAGCCGCCAGCGAAACACGGCCGCGTGTACGCGCAAACCCCCGAGCTCGAGGGACGAGCCGGCCACCGCCACCCCCGACCCGCGCCGGGGAAACTCCTCCCCCGGGAGCCAGAGCTCGAGGCCGGCGCTCCGCTGACGTCCATCCCCGTCATACACGGTCGAGAAGCGAGCCTCCTCTACCGCCACGGGCTCTCCGCCCTGGACGAGGAAGGCGACCGGCAGCTCCTCCCCGTGGCCGAGCGCCCCTGCCGGCCGGCGGCTCAGGGCGAGGAGCGCCGTCTCCGTGTCGACGAGCACCGAGATGGCGCGCACGGCGTCGAGCTCCTCCCAGTTCGGGGCCTCGCTCGTCTCTCCGAGCGTGCCCAGGCCCTCGACGCGTCTCCCGAGCGCCTTGCCGCGCGCCCGGCACAGCGTGGCGGTCGCCCCTCCTAGGTCGACAGCCGGCGCCGCGGGCTCGAGGTCGACCGACACCCGTCCCTCCAGCTCGGCCAGCACCCGTTCCCCATTGCGCCGCAGGCGAGGGCCCTCTGGGACGGCCGTGGCCCGGCTGTCGTCGAACAGCAGGGTCGCCCCCGACCGGGCGGTGCCGTAGAGGCGGCGCTCGGGATCGAAGAACGCGACGGCCAGCGCGGGGGCGCTCACCTGGGGAGTCGGTCCGGCGGCGCCTCGTATTCGGCCGCCGTCCCCTCGACGTCGTAGTCGCGCCCCATGCGCGGGGCGCGGCCGACCCTGATCTCGACTCGTCGCCGGGCCGCCCGGACTGCGAGGCGCCGCACCAGCGGCCGGGTGAGCGGGAGCAGGAGGATGAGCCCGACCACGTCGGTGATGAACCCAGGAGTGATGAGGAAGGCGGCGCCGAAGATCACAAGGACGCCGTCGAGCACCTCGCGATGGGGCATGCGCCCCTCGGCGAGGGCGGTGTTGAAGCGCCGCCACACCGCCCGCCCCTGCGAGCGGAACAGCAAAGAGCCGATCACCGAGTCGGCCACCAGCAGCAAGATGGTGAGCGGCGCGCCGAGGGCGGGGCCAACGACCTCGAAGATCACGTAGAGCTCCGCGGCCGGAACGAGGATGAAGAGCGCGATCAGCGCGAGGAGCGCCATGCCCTGACCCTACTACCGGCGCGATCCGAAGCCGGGCCGGCGGGCGGGGTCGCTCGCCACTACCCTGATGGGCATGCTCAGCGTCGAAGAGGTCAAGGAGGCCCTGTCCAACGTCATCGACCCGGAGCTCGGCCTCGACTTCGTCGAGCTCGGTCTGATCTACGACATCGAGGTCGAGGGGGAGGAGGTCTACGTCACGTTCACCCTGACCTCCCCGGGGTGTCCGATCGGCCCCCAGGTGACCGAGCAGATCGAGGAGTTCGTCGGCGAGCTGCCCGGAGTCTCTCGGGTGTATCCCAAGATGGTGTTCACGCCTCCCTGGAGCCCCGAGATGATGAGCGAGGAGGCCAAGTTCGCGCTCGGCTACTGAGCCGCTAGCTAGCGCGCGCTTCACCCGCGTCCGCCGCGCCGAGCCGCCGGGGCCGCCGGAGGCGCGGGAAGGACCCGGTCACCCGGCGGGCGTCGTGACCCCTGACTAGCCGAGCCCGCGCCGGAACCCGTCGCGCCAGGTCGGCCAGCTCGGTTGCCAGCCGAGCTCGCGCTTGGCCTTCGCGTTCGAGGCCCCGCGGATCTCGGTCATCATGCTGACGCCGACCTCGCCGGCCACCAGACGCCCGAGCCAGACCGGCACCCGGCGCGGCGGCGGAGCGCCGATCACCTGCGCGAGGTAGGGAAGCCACTCGGACACGCGCGCCGGCTCGTCGTCCACCACGTTGTAGACGCCCGGCGCGCCGCGCTCGAGGGCAGCCACCACGGCGCCCGCGGCGTCGTCGATGTGGAGGAACGACCAGACGCCGGCCCCATCGCCGACGATCGGCACGCGCCGCTTGCGGACCTGCTCGAGAAGGAAGCCCCCCTTGCCGAGCGCGTTGTCGGGACCGTAGAAGCCGCCGTAGCGCAGGGCGATGCCCTCGAGGTCCCCGGCGCCCACCACCGCGGCCTCCAAGTGGCGAATGGCGGCGAGCGCCTCGCGCTGGGCCTTCGGCGGATCCGGATCGAGCGGATCCTCTTCGGTCTTGACCGCGCCGCCCTCGCGGGCGTACGGCCAGCCCGCGAAGCTCTGGGCCACGAAGCGCCGCACGCCGGCCGCCCGCGCTCCAGCCAGCAGGTTGTCGGTGCCCTCGGTCCGCAGGCGATTGGTCAGCGCGAACTCCTGGTCGAAGCGGCGGAAGTTCGTGGCGCCGCTGAGCGCCGTGAGCTGGTGGACGACGGCCTGGGCCGCGCTGTCGCGCACCGCCGCGATCGTCGCCTCGCGGTCGAGGCCGTCCACGACGACCGGCTCGGCGCCGAGCTCCCGCAGCCGGTCCGTCTTCCCGGCCGAGCGGGTGGTGGCGACGACCTCGTGCCCGGCTGCGATCAGGGCCGGTACGAGCCGGGTGCCGACCGCCCCCGACCCTCCAGCCACGAACACCTTCATCTCTTCTCCTCTCGGCTAAGACCTACCTACCGGTTGGTAGGTAGGTTAACATACGGTTGGTGGCCGACGCGCGGACGCGATCCCGGCTGACGGGCTCGGAGAGGCGCCGCCGCATCCTCGAGGCGGCGATCGAGGCCTTCGCCGCCCGCGGCTACGAGGGCGCGTCGATGCGTGAGATCGCCACCGCGGCCGGGGTCACGAAGCCGGTGCTCTACGACCACTTCGCCTCAAAGGAGCGCCTGTTCGTCGAGGCGATGGAGAGCATCAGGGACGAGCTCACCCGGCGCGGGGCCGAGGCGATGGGCCGCCGGGGGGCGCTCGAGGCGCGGGTCAGGGCCGCGATCTCCGCGTTCTTCTCCTACGTCGAGGAGAAGCCGGCGGCGGCGAGGGTTCTGCTGGTCGCGCCCCGCGGCCGGCCCGAGCTGATTCAGGCGTCGCGACGCGTCCAGGCCGAGGCCACCGCCCGCCTGGCCGCGCTGCTCGCCCGAGAGCCGGAGCTCCTTCGCGGCGTCCGCGGCCGCGCCCGCCGCCTCGAGCTGACCACCGAGTTCATACGCCAGGGCCTGCACGGCCTGGCCGAATGGTGGAGCGAGCATCCGCAGGTCCCTCGCCGCGTGGTGGTCGACGCCGCGATGGACGCCGCCTGGCTCGGATTGCGGGGACAGCTTCGGCCTCGCCGATCGCGGCGATAGCGATAATTCCAGTATGCGCCGCTCATGGCGCACCGTCTGTTGGCTCACGCTCACGGTGCTCGTGAGCGCGGCCCTCCTGCTGGCCGCGGCGGCCAGCGGGGCGCCGCGGGGGAAGGTCCAATCGATCGAGCTGAGCGGGACGATCGACCCCGCGAGCCAGCGCTGGCTGCACACGGCGCTGCAGGACGCCCGGGACCGCCATGCGCCCCTCGTGATCATCCGGATCGACACGCCGGGGGGTCTCGACACCTCGATGCGCGCGATGGTCAAGGACATCATCGGAGCCCCGATGCCCGTGGTCGTCTACGTGTCGCCCAACGGTGCTCGGGCCGCCTCGGCGGGACTGTTCGTGACCCAGGCCGCAGACGTCGCGGCCATGGCGACCCAGACGAACATCGGCTCTGCCACCCCGATCTCGCTGGGGGGTGGAGGGGACAACACCGTGCTCGGGCGGAAGATCCGGAACGACGCCGCCGCCTACGTCCGGGCACTGGCGGAGGGCCACGGGCGCAACGGCGACCTCTCCGAGCAGATGGTTCGCAAGGCCGTGAACGTCACCGCCTCCCATGCCCACCGCGTACACCTGATCGACCTCGTCGCGCCGAGCCAGGCGGCGCTCCTGCACCAGCTGGACGGCTTCCGGGTCAAGGGCCCGAAGGCCCGGGTCCTGCACACGGCCGGCCTGCAGGTGGAGAACCGCGACACCCCGCTCCAGTACAAGATCCTCCAGGTCCTGGTCGACCCGACGGTCGCCTACCTGCTCCTTGTCGGGGGGCTCGTCGGCCTGGTGATCGAGCTGTTCAGCCCCGGGGTGTACGCCCCCGGCGTGCTCGGCGGCATCGCGTTCGTGCTTGGGCTGATCGGCACCTCCTACCTGCCGGTGACCGCAGCCGGCATCATCCTGATCCTGCTCGCCGTAGCGTTCTTCGCGGTCGAGCTGAAGCTCGGCGGCCACGGGATCCTGGGCGTGGCGGGGGTGATTGCGCTGATCGTCGGCGGCCTCATCCTGTTCGACACCGGCTCGAGCGCCTTCCGGGTCTCGGTTCCGATCGCGTTGGGCGCGGGCGCGGTACTCGGGAGCTTGGTGTTGTTCGCGGTGTCGAAGGCGGTCGCCGCGCGGCGGGGGCCGGTGCGTACCGGGTCTGATGAGCTGCTCGGGGACGTGGGCACGGTGCGGGCCCCGGTCGACCCGGTGGGGCAGGTGTTCGTGGACGGGGCGCTGTGGCGCGCCCGGGCGGCGAACGGCGAGCGCCTCGAGCGGGGCGACCGGGTCCGCGTCGAGGCGGTGCAGGGGCTTACGCTTACGGTGCGCCCGGAGAACGGGAAGTCGAGCGAAGGAGAGTGACGGCGTGACGGTGCTGATCGGGGTCGTAGCGGCCATCGGGTTCTTGCTCGTCATCCTCGTCCCGGCGGCCATCCGCATCCTGCGCGAGTACGAGCGGGCTGTGGTGTTCCGGCTCGGGCGCCTGATCGGCGCCAAGGGACCGGGCCTCGTGCTGCTCATCCCCATCATCGACCGCATGGTCCGGGTCGGACTGCGCACCGTCACCCTCGCCATTCCGCCCCAGGACGTGATCACCCGCGACAACGTCCCGGCCCGCGTCAACGCGGTGTGCTACTTCCGGGTGATCAGCGCCCAGGACTCGGTGGTCCAGGTCGAGGACTACCTGGCCGCGACCTCCCAGATCGCCCAGACCACGCTGCGCTCGGTGCTGGGCAAGGCCGACCTCGACCACCTGCTCGCCGAGCGCGAGCGCCTGAACGAGGACCTCCAGCGGATCATCGACGAGCAGACCGAGCCCTGGGGGATCAAGGTGACGACGGTGGAGATCAAGGACGTCGAGATCCCGGGCAACATGCAACGCGCGATGGCCCGTCAGGCGGAGGCCGAGCGCGAGCGGCGGGCCAAGGTCATCAACGCGGAAGGCGAGTACCAGGCGGCCCAGCGTCTCTACGAGGCCGCGGTCATCATCAGCCGCAACCCGGCCGCCCTCCAGCTTCGCTATCTCCAGACCCTGCTCGAGCTGGGCGCCGGCCAGAGCTCGACGATCGTCTTCCCCCTCCCGATCGACATCGTCGGCCCGCTGACCGAGGCGCTCTCCCGCAGTGGCGGGGACGGGGGTCCGCCGCCCCCTGCGCCCGAGGCGCACCCGCCGCCCGACGTCGCTCCCTCCCGCCCGACCGGTGCGCCCACCGGCGGCCCGCCGCCGGA
>DASQXU010000263.1:0-2003 GCA_035639555.1 Thermoleophilaceae bacterium | reverse complement strand
GTGGACGCCTCACGCCGTGCGACTTTGGGCGCCGGCCAGCTCGGCGTAGGCGTCGGCGAGTTGGGCGACCGCCTCGTCGATGAGCTCGGGCGTCACCCCTGAGTACGCGATCCGCAGCGAGCTCTCCCCGCCCTCGAGCAGGAAGTCGCTTCCGTTCACGAACACCACGCCGCGTCGGCGGGCGAGCGCGGCCAGGGCCGCCACATCGGCGCCCGCCGGGAGGTCGACCCACAGGAAGTAGCCGCCCTCGGGCGGGACGAAGCGGGCGTCGGGGATGTCGCGCTGAAGGGCGGCGGCAGTGGCGTCGCGACGCTCGCGCAGCGCGGCCTTCACCGTGGCGATCGAGCGATCGATCGCTCCGGAAGCGCAGAACTCGGCCACGATCGCCTGCGAGACCATGCTGGGCGAGATGTAGGTCTCGGTCCCGAGCCGGCGGACGTCGGCGATGAGGTCGGCGGGCCCGGCGAGGTAGCCGACCCGGATCCCGGGGCAGACGGTCTTCGAGAACGACGAGGCGTAGACGACCTTGCGCGTCCCGTCGAGCGAGAGCATCGTCGGGTGGGGGTGCCCCTCGAAGCGCAGCTCGACATAGGGGTCGTCCTCGAACACCACGAAGTCGTAGCGCTCGGCGAGCTCGAGCAACCCGCGGCGCTTCTCGAGCGAGAGGGTGCAACCGGCCGGGTTCTGGAAGTTCGGGATGATGTGCGCGAGCTTCGGGCGAGCGCCGGCGGCCAGGGCACGCTCGAGGCCCTCGACGTCGATGCCGTCGGGCTCGAGCGGTATGGCCAGGATCTCGGCGCCGAGCTTGCGCAGCGCGAGGAGCGTGCGGTCGTACGTGGGGGCCTCGACAACCACCACATCGCCCGGCTCGACGAGGCGCTGGAACAGGAAGGCGTCCGCCTGCATCGACCCGTTGGTGGCCACGACCTGGTCGGGCCCGAGTCCGTGCTTCGTGGCGATCCAGTCGATCAGACGGGGATAGCCGGCCGAGGTTCCGTAGGAGAAGGCGCCGGCCGGGTCCCGCCGGAAGGCCCGGTCCGCGGCGGCGCGCAGCTCGTCGACGGCGATGATGTCGAGCGACGGCGCTCCGCGGGCGAGCGAGATGTTCTGGAGCTCGGGCACCGGGCCTCGCCACGATAACGAGTGCGTCGCCGAGTAGGATGGCGCGGCCGTGGTCGCCGTCCGCATGAGGGAGCTCGGGGCCGCGCTCGCGCGACTCGACCCGGCGAGCCGGGCGCTGCTCGACCTCTCGGTGCGTCACGGGCTGCCCGACGACGAAGCCGCACGAAGGTTGGGCGGGCGCGCGGAGGAGGTCGAGGGCCGCCGGGCACAGGTGCTCGAGGGGCTCGCGGAGGAGCTCCACCTCGACGGCCGCGAGGCGCGCGAGGAGCTGTTCGCGACCCTTCCCGACCTCCCCGCTCAGTACTGGCCCAAAGGCTAGGCGCGGCGGCTAGACCGCCGCCCCGAGCAGCTCGGCGGCGATCTCCGCCACCTGGGAGGGGTTGCGCCCGACGCGAACGCCCCTCTCCTCGAGCGCCTCGGCCTTGGCCGCGGCCGTGCCACTCGAGCCGGAGACGATCGCCCCGGCGTGGCCCATCGTCTTCCCGGGGGGCGCCGTGAAGCCCGCGATATACGCCACGACCGGCTTCGAGACGCTCTCGGCGATGTAGTCGGCGGTGCGCTCTTCCTCGTCGCCGCCGATCTCGCCGCACATCACGATCAGCTCGGTCTGCGGGTCGCGCTCGAACAGCTCGACGATCTCGATGAACGACGAGCCGACGATCGGGTCGCCGCCGATGCCGACGATCGTCGAGTTTCCGAACCCCCGCCCGGCCAGCTCGTTGCCGATCTGGTAGGTGAGCGTGCCGCTGCGCGACACGAGCCCGACGTTTCCCTCCGAGAAGAAGTGGGCCGGGATGATCCCGACGTTCGCCTTCCCGGGCGAGAGCACGCCCGGGCAGTTCGGGCCGATCAGGCGCGTCCGCCCGGCTCGCCGCAGGTGG
>DASQXU010000262.1:0-5393 GCA_035639555.1 Thermoleophilaceae bacterium | reverse complement strand
CGTCCTCCTCCGGGAAAGCTGCTTGCGAGCCTGCTCAGCGAGGACCCGCCGTCGTCGAGAGCGCTCGAGCGACTGCTGCCAGAGGGCCTCTGACGCAAGATCGCGATGTGTCGTCGTAGGCACGAGTACCTCCATTGGTCGTAAACCGCCTACGAGGTGAGCTGACGGGCTCGCGCTTGACCTGCGCTACACCGCACGCTGCAGTGATTCGCCCCCGACCGCGTCGGGTCGATTTGGTTCCCCCGCTCCCCGCCGCTCGGAGCGGCGGAGATTCGGCGTATGTGCCGCGCGACAAAATAACCGCATCTGCGGCGGAATGCACTTCTCGTCGTCATAACGCGTCAACCGGAGGGCCTCGCCCCCGGACGCCGCGCGCCGGGATCGGCCCCGACCGACGGCCGCGCCGGGGACCGGCGTGGCCGGCGCTCGGTGTCATCCGGTCTATGCTTGCGTTGGCAACGAAATGGGCGCCAGGACCGCACAGGGCAGCGCCGACCAAGCCTGCGAGCAGGCGGTGCGCGCCCTGCCGGCCGAGAAGCAGGCGGCCTGGGTGGGCTTCCTCCGCGCCCACGCCCTCATCACCAAGGCGCTCGACGCCGATCTGATCGCCAACTTCGGCATCCCCCTGAGCGCGTTCGAGGTCCTGCTGCGCGCGGGGAGCGCCGAGGACGGCTATTTGCGGATGTCCGATCTGGCGGACGAGGCGATGCTGAGCCCTAGCCGCGTCTCGCGGCTGGTCACCGAGCTCCAGAGTCGCGGGCTGATGGAGCGGCGTTCCTGCCCCAGCGACACGCGCGTCGTCTACGCCGCGATCACCGAGGAGGGACGCGAGCTGCTGGGGCGCGTCCAGGAGGTGCACGCCGAGGGGGTCGAGCGGCGCTTCTTCAGCGGCCTGTCGAGCGAGCAGGTCTCCCACCTCGCCGAGGCCTGGCCGGCGGTGCTCGAGGCCGCAGAGCGGGCGGTCGGCGGACGCCGGTAGGCGTGCGGGGCCCCGGCGGGCGCGGTGGCGGCACCCGATCGGGTTAAGGTGCGACCGCCGACAGCCCCGACGAGAGTGGGAGATCGATGCCGGCAGCACGCCGAGGCGGGGAGTTCGAGGAGTGGCAGCTCGACCTTCATGGCCACCGGGTCATCTACCGAATGGCGGGAAGCGGACCCCCGGTGGTCCTCATCCACGGGATGGTCAACTCCTCGCGCCACTGGGAGGCGGTGGCCCTCCGGCTCGCCGACTCGTACACCGTCGTGGCCCCCGACCTCATCGGCCACGGCGACTCCGCCACTCCGCGCGGTGACTACTCGCTCGGCGCCCACGCCGCGTTCATCCGCGACCTCCTGACCGCGATCGGGATCGAGTCGGCGACCGTGGTCGGCCACTCGCTCGGCGGCGGCGTGGCGATGCAGTTCTTCTACCAGTTCCCCCAACGGACCGAGCGGCTGGTCCTGGTCTCGAGCGGCGGGCTCGGCCACGAGGTGAGCCCCCTGCTCCGTACCGCCGCCCTCCCGGGCGCGTCAACCCTCCTCGCCGTTGTGGCCCACCCGGGCGTCGTCTCCGCCCTCGGCGCCGCGGGCGGTGAGCTGCGGCGGCGTGGCTCGGGCAAGGGCTTCTACCTCGAGGCCATCGCGAGAGCGCTGCGCCCGCTGAGCAAGCCGGAGTCGCGGGAGGCGTTCCTCCAGACCCTCCGATCGGTGATCGACGTGCGCGGGCAGCGGGTGAGCGCCCGTGACCGCCTCTACCTGCTCGAACGGATGCCGACGCTGATCGTCTGGGGCGAGCGCGACAACACCATCCCGATCTCCCACGCCCGAGCGATGCACGAGCTGGCGCCGGGCAGCCGCTTCCGCACCCTCCCCCGCGCCGCCCACTTCCCGCACCTCGAGGACTCGGACGGCCTCGCCCGGGTCCTCCGCGACTTCCTCGAGACCACCCAGCCGGCGCCGATCGCGGACGGTGACTGGGGGGCCCTGATCACCGCCCGGGGAGCGCCCACCCGGCGGCTGCGGCGGGTGGCCTAGCCGCGCTCGCCTTCCCTACGCCGCGTTCTTTGCCGCCGCCGCGTCGAGGATCTTGTCGAGCAGCCCCGGGAAGCGCGCTTCGAGATCCTCGCGGCGGAGCGCGTTGACCCGGGTCGTCCCCTCCTGGCGCTGGCGGATCACCCCAGCCTCGCGCAAGACCTTGAAGTGATGGGTGCAGGTCGACTTTGTGACCGGCAGCCCGATGCTCCCGCAGGTTCGCTCGGCGTCGGTGGCGAGCGCGGCCACGATCCGCAGTCGCACCGGGTCGCTCAGGGCGTGAAGCACGGCGCCGAGCTCGATCTGCTCGCGCGCGGGGTGTGGGATCCGCTCCGGGGCCGACGTGCCGCCCGACCCCTTAGTACGACGATCATCGAACATTTGCTACTGTACGACGACCATCGTACAAGACCCCGCCTCAGGAGGCAGGATGAAGGACTCTCCGAGCACGACCGGGCGACGCGGGGCCGAGCGCCGCGTGGCAAGGGGCGTGGTCGCGAGCTACGTGCACCAGCTCTCCGCTCGTCATCGGAGCGCCGGGAGCCCGGCCGCCCGGGCTTCGGAGGACGGAGAGGGCCACGGGACGCCCCCGGCGAGCACCGGGGACGAGGAGATGCGACGGCGCAGCCGGGTCCTATGGCCCACCTTGGTCCTCGCGTGCCTGGCCCAGTTCATGGTGATCCTCGACGTGTCGGTGGTCAACGTGGCGCTGCCCTCGATCCGCACCGGCCTCGGGTTCTCCGAGCAGGACCTGCAGTGGGTCGTCAACGCGTACACGGTGACCTTCGCCGGTTTCCTGTTGCTCGGCGGCCGCGCCGCCGACCTGGTGGGCCGGCGGCGGGTCTTCATCACCGGGCTCCTGCTCTTCGCGCTGGCCTCGCTCGTCGGTGGCGTCGCCGATAGCCAAGGCATGCTCATCGGTGCCCGGGCGGCGCAGGGCCTCGGCGCCGCCGTGGTGTCACCGGCGAGCCTCTCCATCCTCACCACGACCTTCCGCGAGGGGGCTGAGCGCAACCGCGCCCTCGGCGCCTGGGGCGCGATGGGAGGCGCCGGCGGCTCCGCCGGCGTGCTTCTCGGCGGGATGCTGACCGACCTGCTGAGCTGGCGCTGGATTCTCTTCATCAACGTCCCGATCGGGCTGGCGGCGGCCGCGCTCTCGCTCCGCTTCGTCGCCCCGGGACGCGATCCATCGCGCGCCCGGAACTTCGACCTCGCGGGGGCGGTCACGGCCACCCTCGGGCTCATGGCCCTCGTGTGGGCGATCGTGCGCACGGACGTGAACGGCTGGGGCTCGGCGCAGACGATCGGCGTCATGGCCGCCGGCCTCGCGCTGATCGCGGTGTTCCTGGTGATCGAGGGCCGGCTGGCCACCGCGCCGCTGATGCCGCTCCGGATCTTCGCGTCGCGAATGCTGAGCGGAGCCAACGCCACGATGTTCCTGCTCGGCGCGGCGATGTTCGGGATGTGGTTCTTCGTCTCCCTCTACCTGCAGCAGGTCCTCGGCTACTCGCCGCTCAAGGCCGGGCTGGCGTTCCTTCCGATGACGTTGACCATCGTCGTCGGCTCCACACTCGCCTCACGGGCGGTGGCCCGGGTGGGCGTCAAGCCGCTGCTCGTCGGGGGGATGCTGGCCGAAGCGGTGGGGTTGCTGCTGTTCGCGGCGGTCTCCACCGAGGGGAGCTACCTCGGTGACGTCCTCGCGCCGTCGCTGATCGTCGCGGCCGGGATCGGGCTCGCATTCGTGCCGATCACGATCGCCGCGGTCGCCGGAGTCGACCGTAGCGAGGCCGGGCTCGCCTCGGGGCTCGTGAACACCTCGCGCCTGATGGGTGGCGCGCTTGGCCTGGCCATTCTCGCGACGCTCGCCACCTCGCGCACGGACGGCGACCTGCGGGTCGGCGACGCCGTCCACGGGGCGCTCACCGACGGCTTCCACCTCGCCTTCACGGTCGGGGCCGGGTTTGCGTTCGTCGGTGCGTTGGTCGCCCTGGTGGTGCTCCGCCAGGCGAAGCCCCGCCCCCCGGCGCGACCGCACCCCGAGCCCGCGCCCGCGGAGACGACGCCTTAGCTCGCTCGGAGCCTCGCCGGCCGGTCATGCGCATCGGGATCATCGGCAGCGGCCACATCGGCGCCACGGCGGCCCGCCTGTTCCTCGAGGCCGGTCACGAGGTGGCGATCGCCAACTCGCGCGGACCCGAGAGCCTTGCCGGGCTGGTCGACGAGCTCGGCGAGCGAGCGAGGGCGGCGACCGTCGAGCAGGCGGAGTCGTTCGGCGAGCTCGTCCTGGTCGCCATCCCGTTCGGGCGCTACAGCGAGCTGCCGGCCGAGCCCCTCCGCGACACGATCGTGGTCGACGCCATGAACTACTACCCGCAGCGCGACGGCTCCTTCCCCGACCTCGACGCGCGGCGGACGACCTCGACCGAGCTACTAGGCGCACACCTCCCGGGGGCCCGCCTCGTCAAGGCGTTCAACACCATGTACTGGAAGACCCTGGCCGAGCGCGGCAGCCGCGAGGGCGAGGGCGACCGCCTCGCGCTCTTCATCGCGGGTGACGACCCGGATGCCAAGCAGACGGTGGCCCGGCTGATCGAGGAGATCGGGTTCGCCCCGATCGACACCGGCGGCCTGGCCGAGGGCGGGCGTCGCCAGCAGCCCGGCTCGCCCATCTACAACGAACCGCTCACCGCCCGCGAGGCCGAGCAGGCGCTCCGGCGCTAGGCCGGCCGCGCCGCGTTGATCCGCGACCCCGACAGCTCCCATGCCGGCGCTGCCGAGGGCGGGCTGTAGCCGCCCGACCGAGGTGACAACGCGACGCAGCGGCGGTGCTGCGCCCCGGGGGGAAGACCATGACCGCGGCCGCGAGCTCGACATCGAAATCGCGACCCACAGTGAGCAACCCTGCCCACGTGGCCCTCGAGTCGAGGCGAGCAGGGTTGGGCACGAATGTCGTGAGCACCCCGGCACGCATAGCTCCGAGCCGGACGCGAGCAGGGTTATGCACGCCGCCGTCGGCTAGGTTGGCCCGCTTCCGAGTACCGGCGACAGTCCGGGGTCCGGTGACGTCCTAAGCACCGACGCCACCCAGCCCGGGCTGGGTGGCGTCCGCTGCGCGGCGCACTCTCCCTCCGTCACCGCCAAGCGACGCGAGAGGAGTGTGCCGCGTGACCAATGATGACCGGCTGTTCGGCTACCGGCTGCAGCTGTTCGACCTGGCGCAGCGGACGACGGTGGCCGAAGCTTGCCGCACCTTCGGCGTCCACCGCTCGACGTTCTACCGCTGGAAGCGGCGGGTCGAGCGCCACGGGCCCGAGATCCTGCGCCCCCGCGAGCGGCGGCGGCCGAAGATGCCGAACGCCCTGCCGGCGATGCTCGAGGAGCGG
>DASQXU010000261.1:0-7855 GCA_035639555.1 Thermoleophilaceae bacterium | reverse complement strand
AGGAGATCGAGGTTGCGGGCCGGATGGTGCCGCTGCGGGCCGCGCTCCAGTCGCTCACCGTGCCCCTCACCGAGTCCGGCGGCCCGGTGCTCGCCTTGCCGATCGGGACCCATGACGGGCTGCCGTTCGGGCTCCAGCTGGCCGGTCGGCCCGGAGGGGAGCCTCGCCTACTGGCGATCGGCGCCGCCTACCAGGCGGCCACCGCCGCCGGCGCATAGCCCCGGGGGGGCGAAACGACGACTCCGGCGACTTCTCGCTGGTATGGAGGCCCTCGAGGAGCTCGCCGTCGCGCTGCGCGGCCGCCTGATCGAGCGCGCGCGCTCGGGCGCTGCCCCCGGCGGCGAGCTCGACGAGGAGGTGCGCGCGCTCGTCGAACGCGAGGCCGCGCCCCTCCCGGAGGCCGAGCGGACCGCCCTGAAGGAGCGGGTGATCCTGCTCGCCACCGGGCTCGGGCCGCTCGAGCCGCTGCTGTCCGACCCGGCGGTCGACGAGGTCATGGTCAACGGCCCGGGGGCCGTCTACGTCGAGCGGGGCGGGCGCCTCGAGCGGACGGGGGTCGGCTTCGGGTCCGAGGCCGAGCTGATGCACGCGATCGAGCGGATCCTCGCCCCGCTCGGGCGCCGGGTCGACGAGGCCGCCCCGCTCTGCGACGCCCGCCTGCCCGACGGCTCACGGGTGAACGTGGTGATACCGCCGCTCGCCCTCTCGGGCCCGTGCCTCACGATCCGCCGCTTTCGCCGCGAGGGCTTCTCGCTGGCCGAGCTGGTCCGCCGCGGCACGCTGCCGCGCGAGCTCGCCGACTTCCTCGCCCGCTGCGTGGCCTCGCGGGCGTCGGTGGTCGTCTCCGGCGGCACGGGGTGCGGCAAGACCACCACGCTCAACGCGCTCTCGGGCGCCATCCCGGGGGAGGAGCGGATCGTGACGATCGAGGACGCGGCCGAGCTGCGCCTCCGCCAGCGCCACGTCGTGCGGCTCGAGGCCCGGCCCCCCAACCTCGAGGGCAGCGGCGAGGTCACGATCAGGCAGCTGGTGCGGAACGCCCTGCGGATGCGACCCGACCGCATCGTGGTGGGGGAGGTCCGGGGCGGCGAGGCGCTCGACATGCTCCAGGCCCTCAACACCGGCCACGACGGCTCGCTCACCACCGTCCACGCCAACTCCCCGGAGGACGCGCTGCGCCGGATCGAGACCCTGGCCCTGATGGCCGACGTCGCGCTGCCCCACGCGGCCGTCCGCGAGCAGGTGGCGAGCGCGCTCGATCTCGTCGTGCACCAGGCCCGCCGACCCGACGGCTCGCGGGCCGTCGTGTCGGTCAGCGAGGTGGTGAGGGCCCCGGCCGGGGTCGGCACCCGCGAGGTCTACCGAGCCGGCGAGCGGGTCAGGGCGCCGCGCGACTCGCCGCTCGCCGCCCGGCTCGCCGCCATGCGGGTCGAGGTCCCGCCGTGAGCTGGGCGCCGGTGCTGGCCTTCGCGTCCGGGGTCACCGGCGCACTCGCCCTCTGCCCCCTCGGGGCGGCGGCGGCCCGTGCTGCGCGCGGCGCGGCCCCGGCCCTGGCGCGGCTCGTGTCGAGCACCGCCGACGCGCTGGTGCGCCTCGGTCGCGAGGGCCGCGATCCCGGGGCGATCGAGCGGCGGCGGATGCTCGTGGCCGGGGCGGCCGGCGCGTTCGCGCTCGGGTGGTTCCTCGCCGGACCACTTCCGGGAGCGGTGCTGGCCACCGGCGGCCCCTGGGTGGTCGCGCGGGTGCTGAGCGCCCGTCGCGAGCGCTATCGCCGGGCGGTCGAGGAGGGCAGCGCGGCGATCGCGGTCGGCCTGGCCGACGCGATCGGCGGCGGCCACTCCCTGCGGGGGGCGATCGCCGAGGCGGCGCCCGCGCTCTCCGGAGCGGCCGGTGCCGAGCTGCGCCGGGTGGCCGCCGAGCTGGCGGCCGGAGCGGCGACCGACGAGGCGCTCGAGGCCATGCGCGCGCGGGTGCGCTCGGAGCGCGTCGACAGCATCGTGGCCGCGTGCCTTCTCCAGCGCCGGGCCGGGGGCGACCTCGCCCGGCTGCTCCGGGACTGCGCTAGGGCGTTCGAGGACCAGTCCCGACTCGAGGGCGAGGTGCGGGCGGCCACGGCGCAGGCCCGGTTCACCGGGGTGGTCGTCGTGTTGCTCCCCCTGGGCGGGGCCCTGCTGGCCGAGCTTGCGAGCCCCGGGTTCCTCGAGCGGCTCCTCGGCTCGTTCCTCACCGCGTGGCTCGTGGGGATAGCGCTGGGCCTCCAACTCCTCGCCGCGGTCCTGATCCGTCGCCTCGGTCGGGTCAAGTGGTAAGCGGGATCGCGGCCACCGTCCTCGCCTTCTTGACCGGCGCGCTCGCGGCCGCCGGGCTCGGCCTGCTGCTCGCCGGCCTGCGACCGGCCGCCGCCCGCGCCCGGCCGGCCACCGTCGTCATGCGGCTGCTGGCCGCGGCCGGCGCCAGCCTTCGGGCGCGGGGTGTGCCGCGCGACCTCGCCGCCCGCATCGCCGCGGCCGGAGCGCCCGCCGGCCTGGGCCCGAGGGAGGTGATGGCCGCCAAGCTCGCCGGGGCAATCGCGGCCGGCCTCCTCGGCGCGGCCCTCGCCACCGTCGCGCCCGGGCGGCTCGGAGTCGCGCTGACCCTCGGCGCCCCGGTGGCCGGCTTCCTCGGGCCGGACCTCTGGCTCGCGCGCCGGGCCGCCGAGCGAGCTCGGCGAGTGCGCCGCGAGCTCCCGGCCCTGCTCGACCTGCTGCGGGTGACGGTAGAGGCGGGCTCCTCCCTGGCGGCAGCGCTGGCGGCGGTTGGGGCGCGCTCCGATGGGCCGCTCGCCCGCGAGTGGCGCGCGGTCGGGCGCGAGGTGGCGCTCGGGGTGCCGCTCCACGACGCGCTCGAGGGAATGCTCCGGCGGACGCCGCAGCCCGAGGTGCGAGCGCTCGTCGCCGCCCTCCACCGCGCCACCCGCCACGGCGCCCCGCTCGCTGCGACGCTCGGCGCGCAGGCCCGCGACGCACGGTTCGCGCTGCGCCGCCGGGTACAAGAGGACGCCGCACGGGCCGGTCCGAAGATCCAGCTCGTGGTCGCGCTCCTACTCGTGCCGTCCGTCCTGCTGCTGGTGGCGGCGGCGCTCGTCACGGCGCTGCTCGACACCGGCGGCGCGGCCGGCGTCTTCGGCGGCTGACCGCCGCCGCCCTGATGAGCCGCCGGGCTCGTCAGGAGGGTGGGGCACCGCCCCGCGCGGCTCCGGACCGGCGAGCCTCACGAGCCCGTGCGTGCTAACGACGGGCGGCTCGCCGCGCCGCCCCGCGTGGCGTGCACAACCCTGCCCGCGTGCCCATGGTGCACACGCGTGCCCCCGCCGCTCGCACCCGTGGCGCGGAAGAGGGAAATAGCCCCCCAACGCGCCAAGAATCCGTCGACGCCGGGCGGCGCGGCCGGCTGATCGGCGCCGCCCGGGGGCGGCCGCCGCACGAGAGATCCCGCCCAGCGGACGGGAGTGCAAGAAGGCGTTCGCCGCATCGGCGCGGCGCCGGGGTCGGCGCGTCGCTCGTTCGCCTGGGCCAGCGCGGAAAAGACCTCGAGAGAGGCCTCGAGGGCACCCTTGTGGGGATATGTGTTGCAAGGTGGGATGAAGTGGGGTACTGTGTCGCCAGCACGGACCGGAGTGGCGGGGCTCCTCCCACTCCGCCACTTCGGTCCAGAGCCTTCGACGGGCGCGGCGCCCCAGGGGCGCCGAGCACGGGAGCGCCGGTTGGCATTTCGAGGCCACTACGAACACTCGCTGGACGTGAAGAACCGACTGAGCATCCCTGCCAGGTTCCGCGCGGCCTTCTCGTCCGGAGTGGTTCTCGCCAAGGACCCGGAGCCCTGCGTCGCGGTGTGGACGCCCGAGACCCACGAGGAGATCATCCGGCGCGCGCTGGGCGACCTCAACCCGATGGGCGCCCAGTATCGGACGTTGTCGCGCTTCTACCAGGGGAACTCCTTCGAGGTGGAGCTGGACGCGGCCGGGCGGGTCACCCTCCCGCCGCCGCTGCTCGCCCACGCCGGGGTGGACAAGGAGGTGGTGGTCGTCGGCGTGGGCGACCACCTCGAGGTCTGGTCGCGCGAACGCTGGCAGCGCCAGCAGGCGGCCCTCGACGCCGAGATCAAGGAGGTGACCGAGCGCCTTGGCAATCCTTCTTGACATGAGCGGCGCCCACGTCCCGGTGCTGGCCGGTGAGCTGCTCGCCCTGATCGAGCCGGGCCCCGGGGAGACCGCCGTGGATTGCACCTTCGGCGCCGGTGGGCACGCGCGGATCGTCTCGGAGCGGCTCGGAGCGACCGGCACCCTGGTGTGCATCGACCGCGACCCCGCGGCCGAGGCCCACTTCGCCGCGCTCGCCGCGGAGTTGCCGTGCGCCACCCGCTTCCTGCGCATGGAGTTCGCGGATGGACTGGAGCTACTCCTTGCGGAGGGGCTACGGGCGGACATCGTGTACTTCGATCTGGGGGTCTCCTCGATGCAGGTCGACGCCCGGGAGCGGGGCTTCTCCTACTCCTACGACGCGCCGCTCGACATGCGCATGGACCCCGGTCGGGCCCAAACGGCTCGGGAACTGGTCAACGAGCTCGACGAGCGCCGCCTCGCTCGGCTGTTCCGCTCGCTGGGCGAGGAGCCGAACGCCCGCCAGATCGCCCGCGAGATCGTCCGCCGCCGCCAGAGGGCGCCGATCGAGACCACCGGCGAGCTCGTGGAGGCGATCGAGCTCGCCCTCCCGGCGGCGGTGAGGCACCGGTTCGGGAGCGGGCATCCGGCCCGGCGGGTCTTCCAGGCGCTGCGCATCGCGGTCAACGACGAGCTCGAGCAGCTCGATCGTGCGCTGCCTGCGGCCTGGGAGCTGCTGCGCCCGGGCGGGCGGTTGGCCGCGATCTCGTTCCACTCGCTCGAGGATCGCCGGGTCAAGCGGTTCATGGCCGACAAGGCACGGGGCTGCGTCTGCCCGCCTGACTTCCCGGTTTGCGTCTGCGGCCGCGAGGTCGAGGCCGAGATTCTGACTCGCCGCCCGGTCGCGCCCACGCCGGGAGAGATCTCACACAACCCCAGGGCGCGCTCGGGCCGCCTGCGGGTTGCCCGCAAGCTCGGGAGCGGGAAGCCGTGAACCGCGCGGCGGCGAGCGCGCGCGCGGCGGCGGCATCCGCCCGGGGCGCCGCGGCGCCCTACCAGCGCGCCCGGCCCGCGCCCGCCCGGTTGCCCGGCCGCGGACCCCGCCCCCGCCGCGCGCCCGCCGCGCCCGGTCGCCTGCGGCGACTGCGGAACGGGCCTGCGGTTCGCGCGGTTCGCGCCCGCGGCAACGCGCTCCTCGACGCGCTGCTGCGCGGGCCGGGATGGATCGCGCTGATCGGAGTCCTGCTAGCGGGGATCGTGTTCTTCAACGTCGACGTTCTGCGCCAGGGTCGCGACATCGCCGACACGGCCGCGCGCGCGACGGCGCTCGAGCACCAGAACGCCAAGGCGGTCCTCGAGGTCGCGCGCCTCTCGAGCAGCGAGCACGTGCAGCGGGCGGCGGCCGCCCGCGGGTTCGTTCTGCCGCCGGCCGGGCAGGTGCGCTATCTGCGCGCCCGGCCGGGGCTCGACGCCAAGCGGGCGGCGAAGCAGCTCGCCGGTTTGCCGCCGGCTCTTGGGCGCTGGCCTTCGCCCCAGACGGCCGGGGCGGCCCCGCGGGCCGGCCCCGCCTCGCCGGCCGACTCCCCCACCGCCACCCCGGGCGCCCCGACCGGCGCGCCAGGCGGGGCGGCCGCGGCGGGTGGACCGGCGGGCGCGGCCGGGGCAACGGGGGCAGACGGGCAGGCGACAGCCGGGGCGACGGCGAGCGCCGGGGCGACGGCGAGCGCCGGGCCGACGGCGGGTGACTCGGCGGGGGCGACCGGGTCGCCGGGGGCGGGGGGGTGACCCCGCGCCTGGTCGAGCGGCCGCCGCGCCGCCGCGCCGGGCGCAAGCCGGTGAGCATGCGTCTCGTGGAGCGCCGGATCGGGCTCCTGTTCGCGGCGTTCCTGGCGCTGCTGACGGTGGCCGTCCTGCGCGGCGGCTGGCTCGCCACCGTGCGGGCCGGCGCGCTGAGGAGCAGGGCGTTGACCCAGCACGTGCAGCAGCTCACCGTCCCCGCCCATCGCGGAACGATCACGGACCGGCACGGGGTCGACCTGGCGGTCTCGCAGGACTCGATCACCGTCTTCGCCAACCCGTTCCTGATCAAGGACCCGGGTCGGGTCGCGGGCAAGCTCACGCCACTGATCGGCCGCTCCAAGGCGGAGCTCCTGCCGATCCTCGGCGACCGCCGGCGGGGGTTCGCCTACCTCGCCCGAAGGCTCGACCCCGCGGTCGGGAAGAAGGTCGAGAGCCTGCGGCTCGCCGGTATCGGCACCCTGGTCGAATCCAAGCGCGCCTATCCCCAGGGCGAGCTCGCCTCCCAGGTCATCGGGTCGGTCGGCGGCGACGACCAGGGCCTCACCGGCCTCGAGCAAGCTCGCGATCGGACGCTGCGGGGCGAGGACGGCCGCCGCCGGCTCGTGCGGGACGCGCTCGGCCAGGCGATCCGCATCGTCGACACGAAGGAGGCCAGGCCCGGGAAGGACCTCCGGCTGACGCTCGATTCGGCCATCGAGGCGCGCGTCGAGGTGGTGCTCGCCGGGGTGGGCCGGGAGTTCCGCCCCCGCGGGGCCACCGCGCTCGTGATGGACCCGCGGGACGGCCAGCTGCTGGCGCTCGCCAACTGGCCGCGCGTGGACGCGAACGACCTGGGCGGCGCGCCCGCGTACGCGCGTCAGGATCGGGCGGTGGCGGCGAGCTACGAGCCGGGCTCGACCTTCAAGCCGATCACCGTCTCCGGCGCGCTCGAGGAGCGGCTCGTGACGCCGGACACCCCGTTCACCCTGCCCCCGACGATCCAGGTCGCCGACCGCACGATCAGGGACGCGGAGACGCGGGGGACCGAGACCATGACCACCGCGCGGATCCTCGCCCAGTCCTCGAACGTCGGTGCGGTGACCATCGGCCTGAAGCTCGGCGAGCAACGCTTCGACCGCTACGTCCGCCGCTTCGGCTTCGGGAGGCCGACCGGGATCGACCTACCGGGGGAGGCCCCGGGCATCGTCCCGACGCCCCGGCAATACTCGGGCTCGTCGATGGGGAACCTCCCGATCGGACAGGGACTGGCGGTCACGCCGGTCCAGATGGCGGCGGCGTACGCGGCGATCGCGGGCCACGGGGTGATCCACGAGCCGTACGTGGTGGAGGGCGAGGGCCGCCGCGGCCGGCGCGTGATCTCGAGGCGGACGGCGGACCGGGTGTCGCGGATGCTCGAGGGCGTCTTCGGGCCGAACGGGACCGCGCCCGAGGCCCGCATCCCCGGCTATACGCTCGCCGGCAAGACCGGGACCGCCCAGAAGCCGGACGGCCACGGCGGCTACTCGAGCACCAAGTACGTCGCCTCGTTCATCGGCTATGCGCCGGCCCGGCGGCCGCGACTGCTGGTCGCGGTCATGGTCGACGAGCCCAAGGGCGAGATCTACGGCGGGCTGGTCGCCGCGCCCGCCTTCCAGAAGATCATGGAGTTCGCGCTGCCGTACCTGCGAATTCCGCCGCGATAGGAAGGCGCGCACACGATAGGGTCGAGCCCGATGCCCATGACCCTGCGCGAGCTTGTGGGGGGCGGCGCGCCCGAGGTCGAGGTCACGGGCCTCGCCTACCGAAGCGAGAGCGTCACGCCCGGCGCGCTGTTCTTCTGCGTTCCCGGCTTCCGGGCCGACGGCCATGACTTCGCGCCCGATGCCGTGCGCCGCGGCGCGGCCGCCCTCGTCTGCCAGCGCCCGCTCGGGCTCGGGG
>DASQXU010000260.1:0-2617 GCA_035639555.1 Thermoleophilaceae bacterium | reverse complement strand
CGGGAACCTCTTCTCGAAGCCGAACGGCACGTACACCTATCCGGCCGATCGGCGCTACGCGGGCGACGCGGCCGACCTTGTCGAGCTACGCGTGAAGCCGCTCCGCCGCTCGACGCTGTTGCGGATCACCATGAACGCCCTGAAGCATCCGTCGCTGATCGCGTTCACGATCGCGATCGGCGGCCGCCGGGGCCACCTCGAGGAGTTTCCTCACGGCGCGAACGTGCGCGCCCCCGCGGGCCTGTTCCTGACCGTGCGCCCCCGGGGAACGCGACTTCGGGCCGAGCTGGTGCGGGCGGGGAGCGGCAGGCTGGTCCGCGGGCGCGCCCCGCGGGTCCGCGTCGACCTCCGCCGGCGCCAGATCACGCTCCGCGTCTCCCACCGGCAGTGGAACCCCCGGCGTCGCCGGGTGCGGCTCGCCGCCGGGATCGGCCTCTGGGACCGGGCGGGCGGACGCTACCTCCTGCCCCGGGCGGTTGCCGACTCGACCCACCCGGGCGGCGCGGGGGCTGCCGCCCGGCCCGCTGCATTCTTCAACGTCGCGTTCCGGACCCATGAGCCCCTGCCCTCGGTCCGGGAGCGCGCCACCATCCTGACCTCCGCCGCCTGGTGGCGCGACCGGGCCCAGGGCACCGCACTGGCCAAGGGCGACATCTCGCGCTTCCACGCGAACGTCGACTTCGGCAAGCTCCGCCGCCACGTTCGCAACGAACGCGGGGTACCCAGGCGCGGCGCCTTCGACCGAATCCTCGCCAGCCACTTCGAGCCGGCCCAGGGGACCGACTTCAGCCAGTCCTGCATCGGCCACCGGGCCGACTGCCGCGGGCAGTACCAGGGCCGCCTGCAGCCGTACGAGATCTACGTGCCGCGCGGCCGGCGCCCTAGGCACGGGTACGGCCTGACCCTCCTACTGCACTCGCTGTCAGGGAGCTACAACCAGTACGTCGGCTCCCGCAGCCAGGCGCAGTTCGGCGAGCGCGGCCCGGGCTCGATCGTGATCACGCCCGAGGCGCGCGGCCCGGACGAGTTCTACGAGAACTACGGCGCCGCCGACGTGTTCGAGGTCTGGGCGGACGTCGCCCGCCGCTACCGCGTCGACCCCTCCTGGGCGGCGATCGCCGGCTACTCGATGGGGGGAATCGGGACTTTCAAGCTCGGCTCGCAGTTCCCCGATCTGTTCGCGCGGGCCCAGCCGACCGTGGGGTTCGAGCAGAAGCCCGACGTGCTCGCCTCGCTGCGCAACGTGCCGGTCCTGATGTGGAACAACCTCGGCGACGAGCTCGTCAGGGAGCCGTTGTTCCAGAGCACCGCGGCCAAGCTCGACTCGCTCCGCTACCGCTACGAGCTGGATGCCTTCCAACCCTGCGCGAGCCCACGCTGCTCGCCGGTCGTCCCGAACCACATCCAGCTCGCCGCCAACGACTGGAGCGCCCCGGCCGCGGCGTTCCTCGGGAAGGCCCGTGTGCACCGCGACCCGCCCCACGTCACCTACGTGCTCGATGCGGCGCGCACCCACCGCAACCTGCGGCTCGTCGGCGACCACGCGTACTGGGTCTCGGGCCTGAGGCTTCGGAGCTCCGCGCCGCTGCGGCCGGGCGGCGACCCGGAGGGCGAGATCGACGTGATCTCGCGCGGCTTCGGAGTCGCCGACCCGCGCGCGTCGCCCACCACCCTGGTGGGCGCCGGCGCGCTCACCGGCGGCTACCTCGGACCGCTCCGCTACACCCGCCAGTACCGGACCTGGGGCCCGGCCCCCCGGGCTCCACGCAGGGACGAGCTCGACGTGATGGCCACCAACCTCGCGGGCACGACCATCGACGTCCGCCGTGCGCGCGTGAGCTGCGCGGCCCGGGTCAGGATCCGCAGTGACGGCCCGATCGCGGTCCACCTCGCCGGCTGTACGCGGACCGTCACGGGCGGCTAGGCCTCAGCTTGCCGCCTCCTGGCTCGTGGGCTGGGCATAGCGCAGCGAGCCGGGGGTCGTGAGCGTCTCGCCGGTCTCGAGCAGCGTCTTCAGGCCGGAGAGGACCATCATCCAGCCGCCGTAGAGCTCCTCGTTGCCCCTTCGCGCAGCTGGTCGTGGGTCACGGTCAGCCCGCACGAGTCCTCGACCTGCTCGATCGAGGTTCCCTCGCTCTTCACGTCGTCGCTCGACAGGGCGTTGAAGCTCTGGACGAGCCGGCGCGGCGGGTCGACCTCCAGTTCTCGCCGGCGATGATCGGGCCGGGTGCCATCGGGGACACGCCCCGGTAGGAGGAGCCCGGGGTCCAGTCCGACTCGACGGCCAGGCCGCAGGTGTACTGCTCCTCATCTCGGGGTCGGTGATCGCCTCCCAGAGCCGCTCCGGGGTCGTCTTGATGTAGATCTCGAACACCTTCTCCATCGTGTTCCCTCCAGTCGTTCCTTGAGCCCGCTGAGCGTCGCGGCCCAGGGCTCGGCGTACTTGCTCACCCACCGGTCGTGAATGAGCCGAATCGGGACCGGGTTCACGAAGTGCAGCTTCTCGCGACCACGCCGCTTGGTCGTCACGAGCCCCGCCTCCTCGAGCACCCTGAGGTGCTTCATCACGCCGAAGCGCGTCATCGGCAACCGCCGCTCGAGTGCGCTGAGCGTCTGC
>DASQXU010000259.1:0-25801 GCA_035639555.1 Thermoleophilaceae bacterium | reverse complement strand
GGGGCCCGCCGCTGGCCGACTTCACCTACGAGCCCTTCGCCCAGGCCGAGATCGCGCGGCTCGAGGAGCTGCGGCTGGCCGCGCTCGAGGAGCGGATCGACGCCGACCTCGTGCTCGGCCGCCACGCCGACGTAGTCGGCGAGCTCGAGGCGCTGATCGACCGCTACCCGCTGCGGGAGAGGCTGCGCGAGCAGCTGATGCTGGCGCTCTATCGCTCGGGGCGACAGGCCGAGGCTCTGGCCGCCTACCGCGAGGCGCGACGCACGCTGGTCGAGGAGCTCGGGATCGAGCCCCGGCGAGAGCTGCAGGAGCTCGAGCAGGCCGTCCTGCGCCAAGACCCCTCGCTCGAGCTGGTCACGCCAGCCCGACCCCCGCCCCGCGAGGAGAAGCCGACGACCGTGGACCAGGCTTCCACCGATCTGTTCGTCGGGCGCGAGCGGGAGCTCGGTGAACTGCTGGTCAGCCTCGAGGACGCCCTGTCCGGGCGGGGGCGGTTAGTGCTGGTCGCGGGCGAGCCCGGGATCGGCAAGGGCCGGCTGGCCGAGGAGCTGTTGCTCGAGGCGGCCGAGCGGGGCGCGACCGTGCTGGTCGGTCGTTGCTGGGAGGCCGGCGGAGCGCCCGCCTACTGGCCCTGGGTGCAGGCCCTGCGGTCGTTGCTCCACGAACGCGAGCTGCCGGGGATCGACTCGCTCGGAGGGGGTCCGGGAGCCGCCGCGCTCGGGCAGCTGATTCCGGAGCTTCGTCCGGCGGCCACGGACGTCTCGCCGCCCTCCCTGGAGTCGGAGGGCGCGCGGTTTCAGCTCTTCGATGGCGTCGCGCGCCTCCTGAGCGAGTCGGCGGCGGGTCGGCCGCTAGTCATCGTCATCGACGATCTCCACGCGGCCGATCCCTCGTCGCTGCTGCTTCTGCAGTTCCTCGCCGGACAGCTGACGCGCTCCCGCGTCCTGATAGTGGGCCTCCATCGCGACGACGACCTACGCGGAGACCGGAAGCTGACCGCCTCACTCGCGGCCGTCCTACGCGAGCCGACGTCCCGCCGCATGAGGCTCGCCGGCCTCTCGGTCGCGGACACGTCGAGCCTGATCGAGTCCATCGTCAGCCACCCGGTGAGCGAGCCGGCGCTGGAGCGAATTCACGCCGAGACGGACGGAAACCCACTGTTCGTAGGCGAGATCGTGAGGCTGCTCTCGGCCGAAGGGGCGCTGGAACCGGCGAGCGAGAGGCCGAGCGCCCCGCCGCCGCTGCCGGACACGGTCACCGAAGTGATCAGCCAGCGGTTGGACCGCCTTCCGCCGGAGTGCCGAGCCCTGCTTCGGGGCGCTTCGATTCTGGGTCGGGAGTTCCCGGTGAAGGAGCTCGCCGCGGTCAGCGGCATGGAGGAGAGCGCCGTTCTCGAGACCCTGGACGAGGCGATCACGGCACGGGTGCTCACGCCGTCGTCTGCCGTCGACCGCGTTCGCTTCTCCCATGCCCTCGTCCGGGACACGCTCTACGGGAGCCTCACCGCGGCCCAGCGCCGCGAGGCCCACAGGCGGGCCGGCGAGATCCTCGAGTCCTTCTATGCGCGCGACCCAGACCCCCACCTCGCCGAGCTCGCGCACCACTTCTACGAGGCCCTGCCGGCAGGCGAGCCCGGCAAGGCGGTCGAGTATGCGCGGCGTGCAGGTCGCCGCGCCGGGCAGCTGCTCGCCTATGAGGAGGCCGTGCGCCTCTACCGGCTCGCGCTTGCCGCGCTGGACATCGCGGCGCCGGCTGCGGACGACGAGCGCTGCGAGCTGCTCGTCGCGCTCGGTGACGCGGCGGCGCGAGCGGGGGACGAGACGGGCGCCCGAGCAACCTTCCTTCAGGCCGCGGACGTGGCCAGGCGAGCCGGCCTGTCGCTCGAGCTCGCCAGGGCGGCCCTCGGCTACGGGGGCAGGTTCGTGTGGTCGCGTGCGTACACGGATGCGCACCTCATCCCGCTGCTCGAGGAGGCACTCGTCTCACTGCCCGCCGACGTCCCCGACCTTCGGGCCAAGGTCATGGCTCGTCTGGCTGGTGCGCTTCGCGATCATCCCTCGCGCGAACGGCGGGCGTCGCTCAGCGCCCAAGCGGTGGGAATCGCGCGAAGCTTGGCCGACCCGGCCGCGCGGGCCTACGTCCTCGCCGGTCGCTACGGCGCCGTGCTGTGGCCGGAGAACCCCGAGGACCGCCTCACGGTGGCCGACGAGATCGTGGCGCTCGCGGAGCAGGTGTCGGACGACGAGCGCGCCATCGAAGGGCGAATCTACCGCGTGATCGCCCATATGGAGCTCGGTCGGATGATCGATGCAGAGGCGGAGCTCGAGATCGCCGCCGAGCGGGCAGCCGTGCTTCGCCAGCCGGCTCAGCTGTGGATGACAGCGGCGATACGCGCGGTCGTCGCGCTTCTCCATGGCAGGTTCACCGACGCCGAGCCGCTGATCGAGACCGCCTTGAGGCTTGGGGAGCGCGCCCAGCGCCGCGACGCCGTTCTCTCGCATCGACTCCAGCTGTTCCTCCTCCGAAGGGAGACTGGCGACCTGGCCGAGATCGAAGAGCTGATCGAACGCGCCGTCGCGGACTTCCCGACCCGGCCGGTCTTCAGGTGCGCGTTGTCGTGCGTTCACGCCGAACTCGGGCACCGCGACCGGGCTCGCGACCTTCTTCATCAAATCGCGCCCGACGATTTCGCCGCGATCCAGCGAGACAACGAGTTCCTCTTCTCGCTCGGCTTCCTCGCGGACACCGCGCACGAGCTCCACGACCTCCATGCCGCCACGGTCCTGTACGACCTTCTCGCCCCGTTCGCCCACCTCAACGCGGCGAACGCCGACGAGCTCGCGACCGGTTCCGTCTCGAGGCCGCTCGGGGTACTCGCGGCGACGCTCGCGCGCTGGGATGACGCCGCGCGCCACTTCGAGGCGGCCTTGGCACACAACGCCGCGATGGGGGCGCGCCCATGGGTAGCTCACACCCGGCACGGGTACGGGAGCATGCTCTTGGCTAGGGGTGGCGACAGTGAGCGCGCCCGGGCGCTACTGGCGTCCGCCGGCGAGGAGTACGGCGAGCTCGGAATGACTCGCTGGGCGAGCCAGGTCGCCGAAGTGATGGTGGCCCGCTAGCGCTGCCGAATTCCTACCCCGAGCCGGCCGCAGCGCGCTCCAGGCGTTCGGCCAGGCGGTTCATTCCACGCTCCCGCGCCGCACCGGCCGCGGACACCCAGTCGGTCGGGCGATCCGCGGGCCGCTCGACGTCGGCGTCGCGCAGGGTCGCGATCGCCTTGAACGCCAGCAGCCGCTCGCGCCCCTCGAGCAGCGCCCCGCGCAGGCGGGGGCGTCGCTCGCGCACCGCTCGGGCGAGCGTCGCCTCGAGCGAGCCGTGCTCGCGAAGCAGCTCGGCCGCGGTCTTGTCGCCCACGCCCTTGGCGCCCGGGATGCCGTCCGAGGGATCGCCGCGCAGGGCGATGAAGTCAGGGACGAGCTCGGGTCGAATGCCGTAGCGGCGCTCCACCGCGGCTTCGTCGACCTCCTCCGGGCCCTTGGCACCCGTCCGGACGAAGAGGACGGTCACCGCCTCGCCGACGCACTGGAACATGTCGCGGTCTCCGGTGAGGAGCAGCGCCCGGCCGCCGGCGTCGGCCTCACGTCTCGCGAAGGAGCCGAGGAGGTCATCGGCCTCGAGCGAGTCGTGCGTCGCGATCGTCCAGCCGAACGAGCCGAAGAACGCCGAGGCGTCGGCGAATTGGGGGGCCAGCTCGGCGGGCATCTCGACGCGGTGGGCGTGGTAGTCGGGGAACAGCTCGACGCGGTAGTCGGCGGCATCGGGGCCGAAGCAGAGGACCACCGCGCGAGGCCGGTGGCGCTCGACCTCCCGGAGGATCAGGTTGGCCGCGCCGAGGAGCGCGTTCACCGGGGTGCCGTCCGGGCCCTCGATGGAGGTCGGCAGGGCGTAGAACGCCCTGAACAGCATCGAGGGGGCGTCGACGGCGAGCAGCGGCGCGGGCACGCCGTCACGGTAGCCGCATCGGGGGGCGCGGCGGTCGCCGCGCCCCCCGATGCGAAACGGCTACGGAGTCGCGTTCGCCGAGAACACGTCGGTCGGGCTGGTCCCGGGCGTGCTATCCGTCTGCACGAAGAAGACCTTGAACGTGCTCCCCGCGTGGTCGAGCCCCTCGTAGTCGCCCACGAAGAAGCCACGGGCCACCGGCGCCGTCTTCATGTCGAACGATGTCGGCGTCACCCGCTGCGAGTTGCCCCAACTCGCGCCGCCGTCGGTCGATGCGCGGAACCAGTAGTCGGTCAACGCCGTCGCGGTGCTGGACGTGTCGTTGCGGAAGTCGTAGAACGTCACTCCGACCGCCCCGTTGCTGTTCACGTCGACCGATCCGGTGAACGCCTGGACGCCGGCCGGCGAGTCGCTCACCTTCTGGGGGGCGCTCCAGTGGACGCCGCCGTCGGTCGACTTCGCGAGATAGATCGCGGGCGTTCCCGAGCGGGCGTCCTGCCAGACCACGTACGCCGCGCCCGAGGAGCGATCGATCGCGATGTCGGGGATGATGTCCCCGGTCCGCACCGGCAGGTTGTCGCCCGGCGTCACCACGGTCTTGTCCGCCAGCTTGCTGACGATCACCGGCCTCGACCAGGTCAGGCCGTGGTCGGACGAGCGCATCACAGCGACGTTCAAGCCCCGAGTCCCGTGCGCGTTCTTGAAGTTGTTGATCAAGATGAACACGTCCAGGAGCGTCCCGTCCGGCTCCACCGCGATCTGATTGGCGATCGTCTGGTTGTTCTCACCCGGGTCGTAGATCTTGCGCGCGGGCGACCAGCTCTGGCCGTTGTTGGCGCTCGACGCGAACCACGTGGGCCCGCGGTAGCCGATGGCGTTCTCGACGGCGTGGAGGTTCGCGTGGCTGTTCGCCACCACCAGGCGGTCCCAGATCGCGTACACGTAGCCGCTGGCCGGGTCGCCGGTGATCGACTCCTTGTCGTTGAGGTTGTTGCCGCCCTGATCCTGCTTGATGACCTGGGGGTGCGACCAGTGGGCCCCGAAGTCGTCGGAGTAGGAGGCGAGAATCCCGGAGTTGAACCCGAGGCCGAAGTCCGGCTGGCTGAGCGTTAGCGCGATCTGGTGCAGCCGGTGCCCGCTGCCCCACGAGACCCACGGGTCACTGGCGCGATCGAACTCCCTGCCCGGCTCCTGCGCATCCGGATTGCCGTAGTGCGCGAACAGCGGGCAGCGGCTGAAGTCCGCGAAGGTCTCGGGCCCGAACGAGCCCGTCGTCGAGCCGCTGGCCACGAGGCCGTGCGAGCCGCCGTCGCTCCAGCGGTCCTGCTGCCAGTTGCCGGCGATGTTGCTCGGGTCGGCGGGGTCGACCGCCACCCACGGCTCGACCTCCCCCTCCTCGTACAGCCTTCCTGTCGGGTCGTGGCCCGGACCGGCGCACCCCGGCACGAAGGGCGAGCTGCCGGTCACCTGCACTGGAGTGGTGACCGACGCCCCCGCGGGTGACGCAGCCAAGAGCGCCGCACCGACGCACACGACCAGGCCTCCGAGCCTGCGAAGCATCCGCATAGAACCCTCCCCACTTGCGTTTTTCCGACGGCCGGTATTCCCAAGACCGGCGCCTTCAAAGCATCGCTTAACAAAAACTGAGCAATGCTTACCTGCGGACCAGCCTGCCGACCGCGCCCATCAGCTCGTCGACCTGGTCACGTGGGTCTTCGGGCGCCTGACCCTCGCCGAGCATGCAGTGGCGGGCGTGGTCGTGGAGGAGGCCGAGAGCGATCTTGTCGAGTGCCGCCTGTGCCGCGGCGATCTGGGTCAGGACGTCGATGCAGTAGCGGTCCTCCTCGACCATGCGGGAGACCCCGCGCACCTGCCCCTCGACCCGGGCCAGCCGGTTCAGTAGCTCGGCCTTCGTCGCCGAGTAGCCGCGGGTGACCGATCCCTCGTCTGCCATGTGCAGACTATACCCGGGTAGGGTATATCCTCGCAACCGATGGCCGATGTAGTGAGCACCGTCGGGGAGGGCTTCGAGCAATCCCTGCTCATGGCATACGAGGTCTGGTGGGCGCTGGTCCTCGGCTTCGCGATCTCGGCGATCGTGCAGGCCTGGGTGCCGCGGCGCCGGATCGAGAGCGCGCTGTCGGGCGGAGGGTTCGGGCCCGTGGCCAAAGCGACCGGCCTCGGTGCGGCCTCCTCGTCGTGCTCGTATGCCGCGATCGCGATCGCCAAGTCGCTGTTCCAGAAGGGCGCCTCCGCCGCCTCGGCGCTCGCCTTCCAGTTCGCCTCGACCAACCTGGTCTGGGAGCTCGGCCTCGTGCTCTGGGTGCTGATCGGCTGGCAGTTCACGCTCGCCGAGTACGTCGGCGGGATCCTCCTGATTGTCCTGATGTCGCTCCTGCTGCGGGCTTTCGTCTCGCCACGGCTCGAGGAGCGCGCGCGTCGCCACGCACAGGAGGCGGCCAGCGGCCATGAGCATCACGCCGCCGTCTCGGAGGGCCTCGGCTGGCGTCGGCGCCTGACGAGTGGCGACGCCTGGTTCGACGTGGCGCACAACTTCCGCGGCGACTGGCAGATGCTCTGGAAGGAGATCGCCATCGGCTTCTTCCTCGCCGGCTTCATCGGACTGCTCGGCAACGACTTCTGGAGTGCCCTGTTCGTCACCGACGCGCCTCCGGTGCTCCGCACGCTCGAGAACGTCCTCGTCGGCCCGGTCATCGCCGTGCTCAGCTTCGTCTGCTCGATCGGCAACGTGCCCCTCGCCGCCGTGCTGTGGTCGGGCGGGATCTCGTTCGGCGGCGTCATCTCATTCCTGTTCGCCGACCTGATCGTCCTGCCGATCCTCGTCGCCTACCGGAAGTACTACGGCTTCGGGTTCGCGCTCAGGATCACGGCGCTGATGTTCGTGACCATGGTCGTGAGCGCCCTGATCATCGACGCCCTGTTCGGAGGTCTCGGGCTGATCCCGTCGGGCGCTCGCCCGTCGCGCGCCGACGTCTTCGGGTCGGTGACCGTCAACTACAAGCTGTTCCTGAACGTCGTCGCGTCGTTCGTCTTCGCCGCCCTCCTCTACCCGACGATCCGCCGCGGAGCCACCGATCCGGTCTGCGGCATGAAGGTCGACCGGGCGAGGGCGATCCACAAGGAACTGGCCGGCCAGACCTATCACTTCTGCTCCGAGCACTGCCTCCACGCGTTCGAGGCCGACCCGGACCGCTATCGCCACCGCCCCGCCCGGGCACGGCAGGCCACCCATGCCCACTGAGGCCCGGCCGAAGACGGTGGTGGTCGCAGGGGCGACCGGGCGGCTCGGGGTGATCGTCGAGATCCTGCTCGCCCGCGGGCACTCGGTCCGGGCGATGACCCGCGACCCGAGCTCGCCCGCCGCAGCGCTGCTGGGCGGCCTGGGAGTCGATCTGGTGTTCGGCGATTTCGAGGACCCCGCGAGCATCGAGACCGCGGCAGCCGGCGCCGACGCTCTCTTCGCGACCGGCACGGTGCACCAGGCGGGGCCGGATGGTGAGCTACGCCACGGCCGAAACGTGGCCGACGGCGCGGCCGCGGCCGGAGTTGCGCACCTCGTGTACAGCTCGGGCGACGGAGCCGCGCACGACAGCCCGTTGCCGCTCTTTCGGGTGAAGGCGAGGGTCGAGGAGCACATTCGGTCGGTCGGCGTCGGATACACCATCCTCGCCCCGGTCTACTTCATGGAGAACCTGTTCAACCCGTGGAACGTGCCCGCCCTCAGCCGCGGCATCCTCCCCAGTCCGGTCCCCGTCGACATGCCGCTGCAGCAGGTGGCGATCGCCGACCTCGCCGCCCTTGCCGCTCTGGCCATCGAGCGGGGGGATGAGCTCGCCGGTCAGCGGATCAGAGTCGCCTCGGACGAGCTGACCGCCGAGCAGGCGGCCGCCGCCGTCGCGAGCGCCGTCGGCCTCGATCTCGAGGCGCAGCGGATCGCGCCGGAGGAGCTTCCATCCGGCCCTCGAGCCCTGTTCGATTGGCTCGAGCGCGTGGGCCACGATGTCGACATCTCGGCCCTGCGCCGCCGCTACCCGGAGGTCGGGTGGCGCCGCTACGCGGACTGGGCGCGCTCGAAGCGCTCACGGTTTGGCCAGCTCGTGCCTCGGCGGCCCGCGGTGGCTTCCTGAGCCAGGATGGGGCACGGGGCGACAGCCCACGGGGCGGGTCCGCTCAACCGCCTCGCACTGATGGCCACCGCCCACTGCCTGACCGGATGCGCGATCGGCGAGGTGAGCGGTATGGCCCTGGGGACCGCACTCGGCTGGGCCAATCTCGCCACCACCGGGGCAGCGGTCGGGCTCGCCTTCTTCTTCGGCTATGCCCTGACCGCGCTGCCCCTGCTCCGCGCCGGGCTTTCGTTTACCGAGGTGATCCCGATCGCCGTCGCGTCGGAGACGGTCTCGATCGCCATCATGGAGGCGATCGACAACGCATTCGTGCTGGCCGTGCCCGGAGCTATGGACGCGGGCCTCGGGGACTTGCTCTTCTGGGCGAGCATCGCCGGGGGCTTCGGGGTCGCCTTCGGCCCCGCCTTCGCCGCGAATCGCCACCTCATCCGGCGCGGGAAGGGACACGCCCTGGTCCACGGGCACCACTAGCCACCGGCCCGGTGGCGGCCATCCGAGCCGGCCCTCCCGTCATGATGCCGAGCCGGCCGGCTCCGCCGGCCTCGAACCAAGCGAACAAGGAGAGTTCTTGTGGGAGTACTCGACGGTAGGGCGGCGATCGTCACGGGCTCTGCGCGGGGCATCGGCCGAGCGACGGCCGAGCTCCTCGCCGAGCACGGGGCCCGAGTGTTGATCAACGACCTCGACGCCGACGTCGCCGAGCAGACCGCGAGCGAGATCGAGGGCGAGACCGCCGTGTTCGGCGGGGATCTCACCAAGGAGGGAGTCTGCGAGCAGCTCGTCACCAAGGCGGTGGACGAGTTCGGGCAGCTCGACATCATCGTCAACAACGCCGGCTACACCTGGGACGGCACCGTGCACAACATGTCCGACGAGCAGTTCCAGGCGATGCTCGACGTCCACACGATCGTGCCCTTCCGGGTGCTGCGGGCGGCCGCTCCCTACCTGCGCGAGCCGGCCAAGCGGGAGGCGGCCGAGGGCCGCGAGGTGTTTCGGAAGGTCGTAAACGTCAGCTCGATCTCGGGCATGATGGGCAACGCCGGTCAGGCCAACTACTCGGCCGCGAAGTCCGGGGTGGTGGGGCTGACCAAGACGCTGGCCAAGGAGTGGGGCCAGTTCAAGATCAACGTGAACGCCGTGGCGTTCGGGTTCGTCGAGACCCGCCTCACCGCGCGCAAGGAAGAGGGTGGAACGTTCCGGAGGGATGGCCAGGAGATCGAGCTCGGCATCCCCGAGCAGATGCGCTCCATGGCGTACCTACTCATCCCCCTGGGCCGGCCTGCGAAGGTCGAGGAGGCGGCCGGCGGCGTCTTCTTCCTCTGCTCACCATGGTCGAACTACGTCCACGGACAGGTGCTGAGCGTGACCGGCGGCCAGTTCAGCGGCATGTACTTCTGAGCTCGTCCGGAGCGCAGGGGCCGGGGCGGGTCCCCGCGGGGGTGTACGCCACTCCCTCCCTAGAGGTGGCTCGTGACCCCCGCCGGGCTTCCCGCCCCGGCGTGTTCCGCATCCGCGGAAGCCTCGTACCAGCTGAGCGCGTAGCGCCCGTCGTCCAGCTCGCCCGCCAGTGCGCTGAGGCGAAGCGGGCGGAAGGTGTCGCACATCACCGCCAGCTCGTCCGTCCACTTCTTCCCGAGTGACTTCTCGTACAGTCCCGGCTGCGGGCCGTGGGGCAGCCCCGAGGGGTGCAGGGTGATCGACCCGACGCCGACGCCCTTCCGCGACCCGAAGTGGCCGGCGACGTAATAGATCATCTCCTCCGACTGCAGGTTGGAGTGGTTGTAGGGGATCGGGACGGCGTCCGGATCGAAGTCGAGCTGGCGCGGACAGAACGAGCAGATCACGAAGTTCGGGCCCTGGAAGGTCTGGTGGACCGGGGGCGGCATGTGGATGCGCCCGCTGACCGGCTCGAAGTCGTCGATGTTGAACGTGTAGGGGTAGACGTAGCCGTCCCACCCGACCACGTCGAGCGGGTGGTAATCGAGCAGATAGCGCTGGTAGCCGTCGCGGGCCCGGACAACGAGCTCGAACTCGCCTTGCTCGCGGTGGGTGACCAGCTCCCCGGGCGGGCGGAAGTCACGCTGCGAGTAGGGGGCGTGCTCCAGTAGCTGCCCGTAGCGGTTTCGATAGCGGTCGGGCGTCTCGATCTCGCCCGGCGTGAAGAAGGTGAGCCACAGCTGCTCTCCCTCCGGGCGAAAGCGATAGGTCGTACCGCGCGGGATGACGACGTAGTCGTGCTCGCGGTAGCTGAGGGTGCCGAAGGTCGTCTCGATCTCGCCCGACCCCCGATGGACGAAGATCACCTCGTCGCCCTCGCCGTCACGGAAGAAGAACCGCTGCTCCTCGGTCGGCCGGCACAGGGCGATCTCCACGTCTTCGTTCCACATGAGGAGACGACGGCCGTGGACGGGGTCGCCGGCGGGCTCGACGCCGCCGGTCTCCAGGTGATGCCAGGCGTGCGCCTCCGGCACCCACTCCTCTCGCTCGATCGGGGCGAACTCGCCGAGCTCCTTGACGCGGCACGGCGTCTGGAGGTGGTAGAGAATCGACTCGTTCCCGGAGAAACCTTCGAAGCCCATCACCTCCTCGACGAGGAGGCGCCCGTCGTCGCGGAAGACCGTGTGTCGCTTCTTGGGGACCTCGCCCCGAACCTCGTATCTCATCGCCAACCCTCCTTGGGGTGGAGTCCGCGCGCCGGACCCGCCCCCGGCCGGACCCGCGCTAACGCCGGCGGGCGCACGAGAGGCGAGGCACCCGGTGCCGTCATAGGTTCCCCCTCCTCTCCTGCTCGCGCTCGAGCGCCTCGAAGAGCGCCTTGAAGTTGCCCTCGCCGAAGCCGCGGGAGCCGTGGCGCTCGATCACCTCGAAGAACACCGTGGGCCGGTCGCCGAGCGGCTTGGTGAAGATCTGCAGCAGGTAGCCCTCGTCGTCGCGGTCCGCCAGGATGCCGAGCCGGCGGAGGTCGGCCAAGTCCTGGTCGATCTCGCCGATCCGCGCCGGGACCTCCTCGTAGTAGCTCTCGGGGATGGGCAGGAACTCGACCCCTCGGCTACGGAGCTCGGAGACGGCGTCCACGATGTCCAGCGTGGAGAGCGCCACGTGCTGCACGCCGGCCCCGCGGTAGAACTCGAGGTACTCCTCGATCTGTGACTTGCGCTTGCCCTCGGCCGGCTCGTTGATCGGGAACTTGACCCGTCCCGAGCCGTCGGTGACCACCTTCGACATCAGCGCCGAGTACTCGGTCGAGATCGCCTCGTCCGAGAAGTGGATCATCTCGGTCATGCCGAAGACACGCTCGTAGTAGGAGACCCACTCCTCCATATGGCCGAGCTCGACGTTGCCGACCACGTGGTCGATGCCGACCAGCAGCAAGCGGTCGAGATCTTGCTCGGCCGGCTGGCGAGCTTCGAAGCCGGGCAGGAATGGGCCGCGGTAGTCCTCCCGCTGAACGAAGAGGTGAAGCGTCTCTCCGTAGGTGGCGACTGACGCGAGCTGCACCCGCCCGTGCTCGTCCTCGACCCAGCGCGGCAGCTCCACACCGCGAGCGCCGTGGTCGACCGCGTGCCAGTACGCGGCCTCGGCGTCCGGAACCGACAGGGCGACCTTGTGCACCCCGTCTCCGTGCCGGCGGTGATGCTCGGCGATCTCGTCGTCCCCCCTCAGCGTGCCGGTGAGCACGAGCCGTATGCGCCCTTGCTCGAGCACTCTCGAGACCCGGTCGCGCCGACCGGTCTCGAGCCCGGCGTACGCCGTCTCGGTGAAGCCGAAGGCGCGGGTGAAGTAGTAGGCGGCCTGGGTGGCGTTGCCGACGTACAGCTCCAGGTGGTCGATGCCGTGGAGCGGCATGCGGTCCGCGGCCTCGGAGCGCGGGTGGGTCTGAAGCTGCTCTGTCGCCATCCTCCTCCTCCCTTCGCTATCGATGTAATGTTTCCCGCATCAGGGCGACGTTTCAACGCCGCTTTCTTGCAACATGGCGACAGTTCAGCCACTTCTCGACGACATCGACCGTAGGATCGTTGCGCTGCTTCGCCAGAACGCCCGGCGCTCGTTCAAGGACATCGGCGAGCACGTCCACCTCTCGGCCCCGGCGGTGAAGCGGCGCGTCGACCGCCTGGAGCGGGACGGGGTGATCCGCGGCTACACGACGATCGTCGACCCGCTCGCCTACGGCTGGCACGCCGAGGCCTTCGTGGACCTCTATTGCGACGGTCGCATGCCCGGAGAGGCGATCAAGCGCGCGGTGGAGCGCGAGCCGGGCGTGGTGTCGGCCCACACGGTCGCGGGGGAGGCGAGTGCCTTGCTCCACGTGATGGCCGAGGACACCAAGGACCTCGAGACCGCGCTCGAGCGCATCCGCGCCCAGGAGGGCATCACCCGGACGGTGACCGAGGTCGTGCTCTCTACCCTCTTCCAGCGGTGAGGCGACCGTTCCCCGACGGCCAGCCGCCCTCGGTGCGCGACTTCATGGCGTTCGAGGAGCACGTCCGGAACGCGCGCGCGAGCCGGGGCCTCGAGGTGCCCCCCGCGTGGTACGAGCTCCCGGTGTTCTACTTCTCGAATCCGGCCGCCATCTACGGCCACGGCGATGCGGTGCCGAAGCCGGCCGACACCGAGATGCTCGACTACGAGCTCGAGCTGGCCTGCGTCATCGGCGACGGCGGACGGCCGGAGGGCTTCACGATCATGAACGACTGGTCCGCCCGCGACCTCCAAGCCCGCGAGATGGCGGTCGGGCTCGGTCCGGCCAAGGCCAAGGACTTCGCGACGTCGCTCGGGCCGGAGCTCGTGTCGCCGGAGGAGCTGCCGGCGGACCTCGACCTGCGGGCGCTGGCGCGCGTCAACGGCGAGGTGCGGACCGACTCACGGACCGGCGGGATGCACTGGTCGTGGGAGCAGATCCTCAGCCAGGCAGCGCGCAACACGTCCGGCCTCCAGGCCGGAGACGTGCTCGGGTCGGGCACGGTCGGCCGCGGCTGCATCCTCGAGCACGGCGACGGCCGCTGGCTTCGGCCGGGGGACGTGGTAGAGCTGGAGGTCGAGGGGATCGGCGTCCTGCGGAATGTGATCGCCTAGCGGCGGCCGGAAGTCGAAATCGCGCGACGGTCGTCATGCAGGCGGCGGAAGGCAGGGGGCGCAGCCCAGGCCTCCGGCACGCCGCACCCGCGGTCCAGGCCAAGCGTGCAAGACCCGGCCCACGTGGCGCGATCGCGCCGGACGCGAGCAGGGGTTGGTCACGAAGATCGTGAGCAACCCCGCACGCGTCGCCTAGAGGTGGACGCGGGCAGGGTTGTGCACGCCGCCGGCCGCGGTGATCCGGCGCTCGCCGGCGCCGCGCCGAGGCAGCGGGGCGGCGCGCGTGCGAGGGGCGCCTCGGACACCGCCCTCGACGGCTTCGCGGGCGGCCGTTCCGGCCCTCCGCGAGCCACCCCGCGGCCGCGGTGCCCCGCCGCTAGGCCGGCGCCGGAGTGTGCGCGGCCACCTCGATCGTCGCGCGCATGAAGGCCGGCAGGTCGCTCGGGCGGCGCGAGGAGATCAGGTTTCCGTCCACGACCACCTCCGAGTCCTCCCAGTCGGCACCGGCGTTGCGCAGGTCGTCGGCGATTGCGGGATAGGAGGTCACCCGCCGGCCTTCCACGATGCCGGCCGAGGCCGGGACCCAGCCCGCGTGGCAGATGAACGCGATCGGCTTCTCCTGGGCGTGCAGGTCGCGCACGAGGGCGAGCATACCGTCGTCCATCCGGAGCTTGTCCGGTCCATAGCCCCCGGCGATAACGAGCAGGTCGAGGTCGTCGGCGACCAGATCGACCGCGGCATGCTCGATCTCGAGCGCGTGGCCGACCTTGCCCTTCACCGTGGCGCCGGCCTCCGATCCGATCACCGCGACGGCCGCGCCGGCCTCCCGGAGCCGGTAGAGCGGATAGAGCGCCTCCACGTCCTCGAACATCGGGCCGACGGCCACCGCGGCTCGCCTGCCGGCGAGGGGCTCGTCGTGCTGATGGTGCGTCATCTTCGTTCCTCCTTCGTGCTCCGCGGGCGCAGGGCGCCCCGGCATGTGATGCCCGGCGAGGCCGCGATCGAATCCCGGGTCAGTCGATGACCGGCCGGCGCGTGGCTCCCTCGGCGGCGCGCGCCGCCCTGCGGGCCGCCCGCGCGGCGCGCACGGCGCTGCGGCGCCCGCCGCGACGCAGGGCGGTGTGCATGCGCCGCACCTGCTCGAAGATGACCTCAGACGCGGCCTGGGCCTGGTCGCGGGAGGGCTTCTCGACGCCCTCGAAGCGAAGCGGGTCGCCGTACTGGACGGTCACCTTCGGGAAGCGCAGCCGCTTCCAGTCGCGCGCCTTCTCCGAGCCGGCGATCACCGTGGGGATGACCGGCACCCCGGACTCGAGCGCCAGCCTTCCGAGGCCGTAGCGGGGCTTCCCTAGCTCCTGGGTGCGGGAGCGGCCGGCCTCCGCGTACATCACGACGAGGTCACCCCGGCGGAGGATCCGGCGCGCGGTCTCGAAGGCCTCCTCGTCGTGGTGGCCGCGCCGCACCGGGAAGACGCCGCCGTGGGTGAAGATGAACTGCATCGGCCGCTTGAACAGTTGCGACTTGGCCATGAAGCGCACCTTGCGCCGGAGGTAGACCGCGACGAAGAAGTGGTCGAGGAACGAGAAGTGGTTCGGCGCGATGATCGCCGGGCCGTCCGGCGGCACGTGCTGCGAGTCGATGCAGCGCGCGCGGAAGAACAGCATCACGCAAGGGGTCAGCAGCAGCCGGGCGAGGTCGTAGATGTAGTCCGGCCGCTTGGTCCGCGCGCGCTCGTGGAAGCGGCTGAAGTACTCGGCCGGCCTCGGGTCCTTGTAGACCTGCGGCTTCACAGAGGCTTGCTACCCGAGGGCGCGGCCTTCGTTACCCGGCCGGCCGGTCCGGCGGGCGCAGGGATCAGGCCCGAGGGAAGGTATCGTGCCCGCGCGCACCACGGACCGACCCGGAGGAACCGCTTGCCCGAGGTGGAGGCCCACATCACCGGCACCGTTTGGAAGATCGAATGCGAGGTCGGCCAGGAGGTCGAGGAGGGCGACACGCTCGTGATCCTCGAGTCCATGAAGATGGAGATGCCGGTGGAGGCCGAGGAGGAGGGCGTCGTCAAGGAGATCCTCTGCGAGGAGGGACAGTCGGTCCAGGAGGGGGACCCACTCGTTGTCCTCGAGTAGGAGCTCCCTCGGGGAGCTCGCTTCGGGCAAGCTGCTCCTCGACGAGCCGGCCGAGGGGGTGGCCCGCCTCACGATCGCAAACCCCGAGCGCCGGGGAGCCCTCGACCACGAGATGCTCGAGGCTCTCGCCGGCGCCGCGCGGACCCTCGATGCGCGCTGTCTGCTCATCACCGGCCAGGGGACGATGTTCTCGGCCGGCTACGACATCGGGAACCTCGAGGAGGGTAACTTCGAGGAGCAGGCGGAGGAGCTGGTCGCCCACCCGTTCCAAGCCGCGATCGAGGCCCTCGAGGACTACGCCTATCCGGTCGTCGGGCAGCTCAACGGGCACGCGATCGGGGGTGGGCTCGAGCTCGCGCTGACCTGCGACGTGAGGGTCGCCGCGCGGGGGATAACGCTGGGGATGCCGCCGGCGAAGCTCGGGCTCATCTACTCGCACACGGGGCTTCGGAAGTTCCTCGACGTCTGCGGGGCGGCGAACACCAGCGAGCTGTTCTTCCGGGGCGCCAACGTGGACACCGAGCGCGCCGAGCGCATGGGACTGGTCAACGACGTGGTCGAGCCGGACGAGCTCGCCGAGCGGGCGCTCGAGCTCGCGGCGGAGATCGCGGGGAACGCGCCGCTCTCCCTGGCCGGGAACAAGCGGATAATCCGCACCCTGCGCGGGGCGGCGACCGACCTTCCCGAGGACGTCGAGCGCTCACTGATCTCGCTGCGCGAGTCGTGCTTTCGCTCCGAGGACTTCAGGGAGGGGGTGCGGGCCTTCGCCGAGAAGCGGCGCCCGCGGTGGAAGGGGCGCTGAGGCTCCGTCCGACCCCCGGCATACGGTGAGCGCCAATCCACCGCCCAGGGGAGGTCCCACCCTTGCCGCCGCTCATCAGCCACGAAGAGGCCTTGCGCCTCGGGCAGCTTCGCTCCCACGCCGAGATCGAGGCGCTCGTCGAACGCGCGTGGCGTGCGCGTGTCGATCGCTTCGGCGACTCCACCGACATGTGCTCGCTGGTCAACGCCAAGTCCGGCGGCTGCGCCGAGGACTGTGGGTTCTGCGCCCAGTCGCGCTACGCGGAGGCCGACACCCCGATGCACGCGATGATGTCCCCCGAGCAGATCCTCGAGCACGCCCGGGCGGCCGAGGCGGCCGGAGCCCACCGCTTCTGCATGGTCACCCAGGGACAGGGGCTCTCGAAGCGCGACTTCGAGACCGTGCTCGAGGGAGCGCGGCTCGTCGCCGAGCGCACCAACCTCAAGCGCTGCGCATCGGTGGGCCACCTCTCGCCCGAGCGCGCTCGCGCGCTCAGGCAGGCGGGTGTACAGCGCGTGCACCACAACGTGGAGACGGCGGAGTCCTACTACCCCGAGGTCTCGACCACCGTGCGCTATGAGGGGCGCCTGCGCACGATCGAGGCCGTGCGCCAGGCGGGGCTCGAGACCTGCGTCGGGGGGATCTTGAACCTCGGCGAGACGCCCGAGCAGCGGGTGGAGATGGCCTTCCAGCTCGCCGAGATCGATCCCACCAGCGTCCCTATCAACCTGCTCAACCCGCGGCCCGGCACGAAGTTCGGCGACCGCGAGCTGATGGACCCGTGGGAGGCGGTCAAGTGGATCGCGATCTTCAGGCTGATCCTGCCCCGGGCGCTCTTCCGGCTCTGCGGCGGGAGGGTCGAGAACCTCGGCGAGCTCCAGCCGCTCGCGGTTAAGGCGGGGCTCAACGGGGTGATGATGGGCAACTTCCTGACCACGCTCGGCGCCGAGCCCGAGGAGGACCGGGCGATGTTCGAGGAGCTCGGCCTCAACGTCGGACGCCAGCCGGACAACGGCGAGCGCCCCAGGCCCGACAACCGCTCGGGCTGGCTCGAGGGAGAGACACCGCGCACCCCGGTCGACGAGCTGATCGACCGCCAGTCCGAGGCCAACCTCTGGAACCCCGAGCGCCAGCTCCGGCGCCGGCCGAAGCGGCACGTTCCCCCTCGCCCCGACGGGACGCAGAACCGGCCGAGGGAGCGTGACCCCGCGGAGGCGGACACCGTCGAGATGCCCGCGCTCGTGATGGTCGAGCCGGGCCGCGACCCGGCCGGGTGGGGGGACTGATGAACGAGATCGAGGAGCGGCTGCGGGATATCCGCGGTCGGGGGCTCTACCGGCGGATGCGCGTCGTCTCGGGGCCGCAGGGCCCCCGGGTCTTGCTCGACGGGCGGCCGGTCCTCCTGCTCTGCTCGAACAACTACCTGGGGCTGGCCGACCATCCCCAGGTGCGGGAGGCCGCCGCCGAGGCCGCGATGCGCTACGGGGCCGGCGCCGGGGCATCGCGGCTCGTCTCGGGCAACATGACGATCCACCGGCGGCTCGAGGAGCAGCTCGCCGAGTTCAAGCGCTCGGAGGCATGCCTCCTGTTCGGCTCGGGGTACTTGGCGAACGTCGGGGTGGTCTCGGCGCTCGCCCGCGAGGGCGACGTCGTGTTCTCCGACCGCCTCAACCACGCGAGCATCGTCGACGGGTGCCGCCTGGCCCGGGCCGAGACGTTCATCTACGAGCACGGCGACGTCGAGCAGCTCGAGTCGGGGCTTCGCCGGGCCGGCGGCCGCGGCAGCCTGATCGTGACCGACGGCGTCTTCTCGATGGACGGGGACCTCGCGCCGCTGGAGGAGATCGTCGAGCTCGCGCAGCGCTTCGACGCGCGGGTGATGGTCGACGAGGCGCACGCCACCGGCGCCGTCGGCCCGGGCGGCCGGGGCTCGGTGGCCGACGCCGGGCTCGAGGGCGAGGTCGAACTCGTCCTCGGGACGCTCGGCAAGGCGCTCGGCTCCTACGGCGCCTACGTGTGCTGCGAGGGGGCGATCGCCAAGTACCTGGTCAACACCGCGCGCACGCTGATCTTCTCCACCGCGCTGCCACCGCCCTCGGCGGCGGCGGCGCTCGCCGCGCTCGAGCTCCTGCGAGCGCAGCCCCACCGGGTGGAGCGCCTTCAGCGGAACGGGGAGGTGCTCAGGGCCGCGCTTCAGGCGGACGGCGTGCCCACCGATCCCTCGGAGACCCACATCGTCCCCGTGGTGATCGGCGACCCTGAGGCCGCGGTGGCCGCCAGCGAGCGGCTGCTCGAGCAGGGGATCTTCGCCCAGGCAATCCGCCCGCCCACCGTGCCGGCGGGGAGCTCCCGGCTTCGGCTGGCGGCCATGGCCTCCCACACGGCACGCGAGCTTCGGGAGGTCGCGCGGGCCGTGGCCTCGGTCGTGCCCGAGGCCGCTCGTCGGCCGGCCCCGGCGGCGAGCGCTGGCGCGGCCCGGGTGTTCGACGGGCTGGCAGACGCGGCGTAGCGCGCGTTTGCGGGGGCTGTTCGTCACCGGCACCGACACCGGCGCCGGAAAGACCGTTGTCGCCGGGGCGGTGTGCGCGGCCCTCGCCGCGCGTGGCGAGCGGGTCGCGGCGTTCAAGCCGGCGCTGACCGGCCTCGACGAGCCACCCGGCTCCTGGCCGCGCGACCACGAGCTGCTCGCTCGTGCGGCGAGCGCGGGACAGTCGCCGGAGGAGGTCGCGCCCTGGCGCTTCGGACCGCCGGCCTCGCCGCATCTCGCCGCCGAGCTCTCCGGGGTCGAGCTCGAGCCCCGGGCGATCGCGAACGCGGCTCGGGCGCTCGGCCGCGGCGCCGACGCCGTCGTGTGCGAGGGAGTCGGCGGCCTGCTCGTGCCCCTGAGCGGCCGCTACCTGGTCCGGGATCTCGCGGTCGAGCTCGGGCTGAACGTGCTCGTCGCCGCTCGTGCCGGCCTGGGGACGATCAGCCACACGCTGCTGACGGTGGAGGCCGCGCGGGTGGTCGGGCTGGGGCTGGTCGGTGTCGTGATGACCCCGTGGCCCGAGGCGCCTTCACCGGTCGAGCGCTCCAACCGCGCGACCGTCGAACGGCTGGCCCGGGTGCCGGTGGCCGGCCTGCCCCCTACCGATCCGGGCTCGCTGGCGGCAGCGGGCGCCACGCTGCCCCTCGACGACTGGCTGGGCTCGCCGGCCACCGCGACGCGGGCCGCCTAGCGGCCGCGCCACACTCCCGGCCGTGCTGACCGCGCGAGCGCTCATCGGGACAGCGGCCGCCTGTGCCGTGCTCGCCCTCGTCGCGGCCTCCGCCGGTAGCCCCCGGCTCGACCGGCGCTCCGTACCGGACCTGCGCACGGTCGCCCCGCGCCATCCGACCGTCGTGCTCGTGGTGTTCGATGAGCTGCCGCTCACCTCGCTGATGGACGAGCGAGGACGCATCGACCGCCGTCGCTATCCGAGCTTCGCGTCGCTCGCGGGCGGTGCCACCTGGTACCGCGGGGCGACGGGGGTGCACGACAGCACCACGCTCGCGGTGCCCGCCATCCTCGACGGCCGCTACCCGCGAAGCGTCCTGCCCCACGACTACACCGGCCACCCCGACAATCTGTTCACGCTGTTCGGCGGCCGCTACCGCCTCGACGTATCCGAGGACGCCACCCTCCTATGCCCGCCGCGGCTGTGCCCGGCGCAGGCCCGCGCCGCCGCCCGCACCATCGGGAACCGCACGTTCCACAACCTCGGCTCGAAGCGCCCGGCGCGGTTCCGGGCGTACGTGCGCTCGATCCGACCCCGCCCGGGCCCGACGCTCTACTTCAAGCACACGCTGCTGCCCCACGTTCCGTGGGAGTTCCTCCCCTCCGGGCACCAGTACCGACGTCACGTCTCCGAGGTGATCCCGGGCCTGAACAGCGACCTCGGATTCAACGACCCGTTCCTGGTTCGCCAGTCCTACCAGCGCCACCTGCTCCAGACGGGGCTCGCCGATCGGCTGCTCGGCGAGCTGCTGCGTCGCCTGCGCCGCACCGGCCTCTACGAGCAGTCGCTGATCGTGGTCACCGCCGACCACGGGATCGGCTTTCACCGCGGAGCGAACCGGCGCGCGGTGACTCTGGCCAACATCCAGGACCTAGCGCCGGTGCCGCTGATCGTGAAGGCGCCGCTGCAACGCCGGGGCCGGATCGACGACCGGCACGTGGAGACGGTCGACGTGGTCCCGACCATCGCTCGCTTCGCCCACCTGCGACCGCGGTGGCGGATGGACGGTATGCCGGTGGGGCGGCGGCCGACCGGGCGGCACGCCCGGGTGACTGTGTACCACCGGATCGGGACGGCGCTCGGCACGGTCGGCGGCCGCTACGTCGTCGACGCGGCCTGGCTCGCCCGCAGAAGGGCGCGCGCCCTCGCGCGGAAGCTGCGCCTGTTCGGCTCCGGCGATCGCGGACCCGGCCTGTTCGCGATCGGGCCGCACCGCGAGCTGGTCGGCAAGCCGCTGTCCGCCTTTCGCCTCCTGCGTCCGGGGCGCGTCCGGGTGCACCTCTTCCTGCGCCGCGACCTGAGGGCGGTTCGACCTGCCTCCGGCTACGTCCCCTGCCATGTGCAGGGGCGGGTTGTCGGCCGGCCGCCGGGCCGTGGCCACCCGGTGGCGGTGGCGGTGAACGGGCGGATCGTCGGGACCGGGGTGACGGTGCAGCTGGCGGAGACGCCCGCCGAGTGGGCGTCGGTCCTCGTGCCGGAGAGCGCCCTGCGGGCGGGCGCCAACCGGGTCGAGGTGCTCGCCATCGGGCGACGGTCGGGGCGGACGGCGCTCCGCCCGCTCGGTTCGAGCTAGACCTGCGCCGCCTCCTCCTTGCGTTGGCGCTCCTGCTCCCGGAGCTCGACGCGCCGGATCTTGCCGGTCAGGGTCTTCGGGAGGTCGTCCACGAACTCGATCTCCCGCGGGTAGGCGTAAGCCGAGTGGTGCTCGCGGACGAAGCTCTTGATCTCCGCGGCCACCTGGTCGCTCGGCTCGTGTCCCTCGGAGAGGACGATGAACGCCTTGACGATGTTGCCGCGCTGCGGATCAGGCGACGCCACCGCCGCCGCCTCGAGCACCGCGGGGTGCTCCACGCACGCCGACTCGACCTCGAACGGGCCGATTCGGTAGCCGGCCGAGATGATCACGTCGTCCGCGCGGCCGGAATACCAGAAGTAGCCGTCCTCGTCGACCGCGGCGGCGTCCTTCGTGTGGAACCACTCTCCGCCGAACACCTCTTCGGTGTCTTCCGGCCGGTTCCAGTAGCCGAGCGGGTAGTGCGGGTTCGAGCGCGCCTTGAGGCAGATCTCGCCGCGCTCCCCTTGGGGCAGCGGCTTCTCCTCCTCGTCGAGCACCGCCACCTCCCAGCCCGGCACCGGCTTGCCCATCGAGCCCTCCCGGACCTCGACGGTCGGGAAGTTGCCGCAGAGCGGATAGCTCTCGGTCAGGCCGTAGTAGTCGAGCACGGTGATCCCGTACTGCTCCCGGAACCAGCGGATCACCTCGGGGTTGAGCGGCTCGCCCGCCGAGCAGGTGATCCGCAGCCGCTCGAGCGGGTAGCGCTTGCCGGCGTCGCGGACGCCGGTCATCGCCCGTAGCGCCGTCGGCGTGGTGAAGATGTTCTCCACGCCGTGCTTCGAGAGGAAGCGCAAGTGCTCCTCGGGGTCGTAACCGCCCTTGCGGGCGTAGACGAGGGCGACCGCCCCATAGCGCCACGGCCCGAGCAGCGGGCAGATGCCGGCCGCCCAGGCCCACTCGCCCGAGCCGTGGAAGAGCTCGCCGTCCCGCACGTCATGGCAGAACTCGAACTCCTCGTGGGCCAGCATGTAGCGGTGGGCGTGGAGGATGCCCTTGGCCGTCCCGGTGGTGCCGCTCGAGTAGTAGAGCTGGGCCGGGTCCTCGGCCGCGGTGTCGACCACCTCGTAGGAGGGGGACGCCTTGCTCAGCGCGTCGTCGAAGTCGACGTCCTCCGCCTCGTCGGCGCCGCCCATGACGAACACCTTCTCCACCAGCCCGTCGGGGATCCGGTGGCGGTTCTGGGCGTCCGTAACCACCGCCTTCGCGCCGGAGTCACGCAGGCGGTACTCGATCCCCTCGTCGCCGTACAGGATCGACATCGCCAGCAAGATCGCCCCGCGCTTGTAGATGCCGAGGAAGACGGCGGCGGTCTCCGGCAGCGACGGGAGCAGGGTGGCCACCCGGTCGCCGCGCTCGACCCCCTGGGCCTCGAGGGCGTGCGCGAACTTGCTCGACACGTCCTGGAGCTCGCCGAACGTCACCCGGCGCTCGTTCCCGCGCCAGTCCTCCCAGACCATGGCGAGCCGGTCGCGCTCGTGCTTGTCGCAGACGTCCCGCGCGATGTTGTAGCGCTCGGGCACTTCCCAGCGATGCTGCGCGCACATCTCCTCATAGCTTCCGAGGGTGTACTTCCTGAAGCTCATGCCGCTCCTCCCTTCACGCCGTCGATATCCGCGTGGGCTCCTTCCTATTCTGGCGCTCGCGCTGCTCGCGAGCTGCGGGGGCGGCAAGACCCGACCGCCGCCGCCCGCGGACGTCACCGTCAGCGTGCAGCTCGACCGGCCGCTTCCGGGTAGGCACTCGGCGAGCGGCTTCCTCCACGCGCTTACCCCGACCGATCCTCCCGACCGGCTCGTGGCGCCGCTGCGCCCGCGCCTTTGGCGCAGCGACCTCCTGCGGGCGCCGGTGCGGCGGGCGCTCGCCCTCGGCGCCCGCTACGAGGTCGTGCTGAGCGACTTCTGGGGCTATCCCAAGGACGGCTGGCGGGGCCACGGGCCGCCCTGGCGAGACCTCGGTCGCTGGGCCGGACTCGTGCGCCAGGTGGCCCGCTCGCAGCGCGGCCGGCCGCTGCTCTGGGACGTCTGGAACGAGCCCAATCGACCGGAGTCGTTCGGCGGCGGCCTGCGCCGGTTCCTGCGCGTCTACGCGGTCGCCCGACGGGCGCTGAGACAGGAGCTCGGACCGGGGGCGCAGATCGGCGGCCCGAGCACCGCCGGGTTCAGGCCGGCCTGGCTCACCGCTCTGCTTCGCTGCTGCGGCGCCGAGTTCCTCTCCTGGCACGCGAACCCGCGCCCGCCGGAGCCGATCGCGAGCATCACCGCAGACCTGCGCGCCGCCCGCCGGCTGGGCCGTCCGGTCGAGGTGAACGAGTCGGTGGGCGAGGCCGACCAGTACCTGCCGGGCGAGATCGTCGGCTACCTCGCGGCGATCGAGGCGGGCGGGGCCGACGCGGCGGCCCGCGCGTGCTGGCCGGACTCGCGCGGCCGCTCGAACTGCGGCGCGGACACCCTCGACGGGGTGTTGACCCGCGCCGGCGTACCGCGAGCCGCCTGGTGGGCCTACCGCTGGTACGCCGCCACCCCGGCCGAGGCGAGGGTGGGCGCAAGCGCCTCCGATGGACGGGTGGCCGCCCTCGCTAGTGGCGGCTCTCCGGCCCGTGTCCTCCTTGGGCGGGCGGCCCGCGGCCAGACGGGCGGGCTCGACCTCGATCTCGCGCTGCGTGGCCTTCCGGACGGCGACGCGCCCGTGCGCGTCGAGGCGCTGCCCGCGGCAGGTGAGCGGCCGCTGCCGGAGCCGCGGCTCCTGTTCGCCGGTGAGGTGCACGTGGACCACGGCCGGGCGGACGTGCGCGTGCCCGGCCTGGCGCCGCACGAGGCCGTGCTCGTGACCGTCGGTTCCGACCACCCCGGCGGCTAGGGTCGCCGTCCGTGGACCTGGTCGCCGCCGACCGCGCATACCTCTGGCACCCGTTCACCCAGCAGCGCGGCTGGTGCGCGGAGGAGCCGCTGATCGTCGCGCGGGCGGAGGGCACGACGCTGATCGACACCGCCGGCCGTCGCTACCTCGACGGGGTCTCCTCGCTCTGGTGCAACGTGCACGGCCACCGCCAACCCCGCATCGACGCCGCGGTCCGCGGACAGCTCGGGCGCGTCGCCCACTCCACCATGCTCGGCCTGAGCCACCCGCCGGGGATCGAGCTGGCAAGGCGGCTGATCGAGCTCTCGCCGCCCGGGCTCAGGCGGGTCTTCTACTCGGAGTCGGGCTCGGCGGCGGTCGAGATCGCGCTCAAGATGGCGTTCCAGTACTGGCACCAGCGGGGCGAGCCGCGCACACGGTTCATCGCGCTCGAGGACGCCTACCACGGCGACACGCTCGGGTCGGTGTCGGTCGGCGGCATCGACCTCTTCCACTCGCTCTACCGGCCGCTGCTGTTCGACACGCTCAAGGCCCGGCCGGGTGATGCGGGCGACATGCAGCGCCTGTTGTCCGCGCACCATCGCCGGGTTGCCGCAGTGGTCATGGAGCCGCTGGTCCAGGGCGCGGCGGGGATGCTCGTGCACCCGCCCGGCTACCTCCGGGAGGTCCGCGAGCTGTGCGACCGCTACGGCGTCCTGCTGGTCGTCGACGAGGTCGCCACCGGCTTCGGCCGCACCGGGCGGATGTTCGCCTGCGAGCACGAGGGGGTCGCCCCCGACCTCATGTGCCTGGCCAAGGGACTGACCGGTGGCTACCTGCCGCTCGCCGCGACGCTCACCACCGAGCGGGTCTACGAAGGATTCCTCGGCGAGCCCCGGGAGCGGCGCACCTTCTTCCACGGACACACCTACACCGGCAACCCGCTGGCCTGCGCCGCCGCCCTGGCCACCCTCGACGTGTTCGCCGAGGAGGACACCCTCGAGCGCCTGGAGCCGAAGATCGAGCTGCTCGGGCGGCTGCTCGAGCCGATCGCCGCCCACCCGGCGGTGAGCGAGGTCCGCCGCTGCGGGTTCATGGTCGGGATCGAGCTGCGCCACTACCCGCCGGAGCTCGCCATGGGTCACCGGGTCACCCTCGAAGCTCGCCACCGCGGCGTAGTGATCCGCCCGCTCGGCGACGTCGTGGTCCTGATGCCGCCGCTCGCGATCTCGGAGGCCGAGCTCGAGCACCTCGTCGGAGTCACCTCCGAGGCGATCACCGCGGCGACCGCCTCCGCAGAGCTGCCCGCGGCTGCCTGAGCGCATCAAGCCGCTCGATCGCCCGCCCGTGAGCTCGGCCGGCGGTGAGCTCCGCCGCGGCGGCGCTGGTGGCCGCTGCACGCCTGCGAGGTCGAACAGCCGGAGCACCTCGGCGCGCTCGCCGCGACCTCGGACAGGTCGAGCAGGCTGCGGGCCACCGTCGTGCACGGGATTCCATCCTGCGCCGTCACGTCGTCGGGTCAGAGGGTCGTTCCGCTGTGGCCGGTGATGCCCGGCCGGGCGCGGCCGGTTCGACTGTCGAGCTGACCTCGATTTCGGCCGATCCCTCGGGATGAATGCCCAAGAGCGACACTACGGGGGTCTGGCGCCTTTCGGGACGGAACGTCCCGCAAACCGCCAAACGTCGGTCATGGCGCCGATCGTGCCGGCTCGCGGGCTACTCGGTTCGTCGCGCGCCTACGCGCGCGCCCGGCTCGGCTTGATGTTTGCGTTCAGCGCGAAGACGTTCTCCGGGTCCCATTCGTCCTTCACTGCCACCAGCCGGGCGTACGTCTCGGGGCCGAAGGACGCCTCCAGCACGTTCTCGGAGAGATCGGAGAGGAAGTTGACGTACACCCCGTCCTCGGCGTAGCTCGCCAGGGCCCGGTCGAACGCCCGCGT
>DASQXU010000258.1:0-7990 GCA_035639555.1 Thermoleophilaceae bacterium | reverse complement strand
CCGGTCAGAGGATCGACAGGTAGCGGTCGAGCTCCCACTGGGTGACCTGCACCCGGTAGTCCTCCCACTCCTGGCGCTTGATCTCGACGTAGCGGTTGAAGATGTGCTCGCCGAAGGTGCGCAGGACGAGCTCCGACTCGGCGGTGAGCTCGATCGCCTCGCCCAGCGTGTCCGGCAGCTGCTCGATGCCCAGGCGCTTCCGCTCGTCCGGCGAGAGGTGGTAGAGGTTCTTCTCCATCGGCTCCGGCAGCTCGTAGCCCTTCTCGATTCCCTCGAGGCCCGCCATGAGCAAGGCGGCGAAGGTCAGGTAGGGATTGCACGCCGGGTCCGGACAGCGGATCTCCGCGCGGGTGGCCTGCTCCTTGCCCGGGTGGTAGAGCGGCACCCGGACGAGGGCCGAGCGGTTCCGCCGTGACCAGGCGCAGTACACCGGGGCCTCGTAGCCCGGGACGAGCCGCTTGTACGAGTTCACCCACTGGGCGAAGACCGAGCAGATCTCGCGAGCGTGCTTCAGCTGGCCCGCGATGAACTGCTTGCCGATGTCCGACAGGTAGTACTGGTCGTCCGGGTCGAAGAACGCGTTCCGGCCGTCTTGGAACAGCGACTGGTGGGTGTGCATCCCCGAGCCGTTCTCGCCGAATAGCGGCTTCGGCATGAAGGTCGCGTGCCACCCGTACTTCATGGCGTACTCCTTGACCGTGATTCGGTAGGTCATGGTGTCGTCCGCCATGCGCAGCGCGTTCGCGTACCGCATGTCGATCTCGTGCTGGGACGGCCCGACCTCGTGGTGGGTGTACTCGACGTGGATGCCGAGCTGCTCCAGGGCGAGCACCGTCTCGCGCCGGACGTCCGACCCGGCGTCGAGGGTGGTGAGGTCGAAGTAGCCGCCCTCGTCGAGGATCTCGGGCCGCCCGTTCTCGGGCCTCGCGTTGCGGAAGTAGAAGTACTCGAGCTCGGGGCCGACGAAGAAGCGATCGAAGCCCATGGACTCGGCACGCTCGAGGGCTCGCCGGAGTACATGGCGGGGATCGCCCTCATACGGCTCGCGGCTCGGGGTGACGACGTCGCAGAACATGCGCGCCACCCCCTTGTCCTCCGGCCGCCACGGGAGGATCGCGAAGCTCGAGATGTCGGGCATCGCGATCATGTCCGACTCCTCGATCGCGTTGAACCCGGTGATCGAGGACCCGTCGAACCCCATTCCTCCCTCGAACGCGTCCTCGAGCTCGGCAGCGTTGATCGAGAAGCTCTTCAGCTGGCCGAGTATGTCGGTGAACCAGAGGCGCACGAACCGGATGCCCCGCTCCTCGACGATCGCCCTGACATCGTCCGGTGTCTTCGGCTCCTCCACGGCGGTGTTCAGGTCGGCCATCGCGCTCCTCTTCGGGGTCTCGTTCTGAAGGGCGCGTAGGCTAGCGGGGCCGATGGCGCTCGCCCTCTTCGATCACGTCGACCTCGTGGTGGGCTCGATTGAGCGCTCGCTGCCCTTCTATCGCGACCTACTTCGGCCGCTCGGGGCGACCGACTGCCAAGAGGTCGGGGGCGAGCAGGGCGAGACGATCTACTACATCGGCGGCGAGGGGCTCCCCTGCGTGCTCGGCTTGCGCGAGAAGCGGTCCGACGCCCATCCCGCGCCATACGATCGCTACGGGCTCGGCGTCCACCACCTGGCCTTTGGGGCGCCGAGCCGGGAGCTGGTCGACGAGCGGGCGGGGTGGCTGCGCTCCCGCGGGGTGGAGATCGAGAGCGGGCCCGCTGAGTACGACTACGTGCCCGGGTACTACGCGGTCTTCTTCTACGACCCGGACCGGATCAAGCTCGAGATCGTCTACAAGCCAGGGCGGAGCGAGGCCGAGCCCCGCTAGTCCTCGAGCCAGTTCCGGGCCCAGGCCTTGAGCGAGCGGACCGCCGGCTCGAGCGCGCGTCCCTTGTCGGTGAGCGCGTACTCGACCCGCACCGGCGTGCCGTCGATGACCCGCCGCTCCACCATGCCTTCGGCCTCGAGCTCCTTCATGCGCTCCGAGAGCAGTCGGTCGGAGAGATCGGGGACTAGCGCCTTCACCTCGGAGAAGCGAAGGGGCCCCTCCATCAGGACGAGGAGGATGGCGCCCGTCCAGCGCTTTCCGATCAGCTCAACCGCGCGGTGGTAGAGGGAGCAGCACGCCGGGCGGTGGGTGACGGGGCTGCGGTCGGGTTCGACGCTCGGCGCGGACTTCGTCGACGGTCTGGTCTCGGTTACGGGGCCGGGACCCATCACTGCACAATCCTAGAGGCTTCCCGGCGCGCCAACTCGTGCATCAGGCCGCCTGGAGCAGCCGCCCCTCCTCGGCCGAGCCGTCCACCGGTACATCCCCCGCGCGGGTAACCAGGTTCGCGAAGGTGTTGAGCGCGACGTGCGCCACCGCCTCGAGGATCTGCTCGTCGCTCCAGCCCGCCTCGCGCGCCTCCTCGTGGAGGTGGAGCGGCGGCGAACCCTCGCTCTCGAGCAGGCCGCGCAGGTAACGGAGCAACGCGGCCTCGCGCGGGTCGCGGGAGTCGAGCTCGCGGGCGAGCGCGATCTCGTCGAGGCCGAGGCCTGCCTCGCGGGCCGTGCGCTGAAGCGTGGCGAGGGCGTACTCGCTGCGCTGGAACTCGGCGACCGCTAGCGCGATCCGCTGCTGCGTGGCCCACGGGAGCGTCCCATGGCGCAGCTCCGAGCGCATCCGCGCATAGGCGCGGAGGACCGCAGGCGACCCGGCCAGCACGCCGACGATGTTCGAGAGCTGCCCGCCGCCGGCGAGCGCGCCCTTGAGAATCGGGAGGCTGCGCTCGGGAGCCGTGAGCTCGTCGTGTACCTGGAATCTGCTCTCCTTGGTCTTCATCCGCTTCACTTTCTGCACATACCTTATGAGCCGTAAGTATAAGAGCCGCGTCAACGCCCGCGTGCCCCCACATGGGTACGCCAGATGACCGCGAGCGGATGTCTACCGCCAGCCGGTTAAGACTTCCTAAGCGCGGCCTCAGAGGGCCGCGGCGTGCGCCGTGGCCGCCGCCACGACCACCAGGAACACGGCGAGCAAGAACGCCCAGAGGGCGATCCGGTCAGGCCGGGCGGCGAGCCGGCGCGCGGTAGGCGAGCGGCGCACGGGGGCCGGCCCGGGCCGGCCCGTTATGACGATGGTCCGGCGCTCGTACGGGCCGTTCTGTGAAGACGCCGCGCGGGGCTCCCGCCGGGGCTCGGCGAGCTCCATGGAGGAGTGGGCGGGAGGTCGCGTCCTCCTGTCACGCTCCGGCGGGCGGGCGCGGCGCGCTTGCGCTGACTGCATTGGCTCTCTTTCTGTCGCCTGCGGGGTTAGCTGACGGGCTCGCGTCGAAAGAGTCACGCTACGCGCCGCGGGATTCGGTCCCGCGCCGCGATTCGCCCCCTGGCCGGCTGGCCTCTGGGTCCCCCACGCCTCGCCCTGCCGGCAAGGCCTCGGCTGGTTGGGACGGCGGGCATGCTAGCAGCGCCCTCGGCGGCAAAGCCGCCCGTTCTCCGCAAACAGCGAGGTCTTCTCGCCGGGCCTACTGCCCCGCTACTCGCGACACATAGGACGCCACCGCCTGGGCGTCCGCCCCCTGGAGCAGGCCGGCCGGCATGCGCTTGTCGCCGATGCCTCCAATGCGGATCGCGTTGAGGACCCTGGTCTTCGTGACCGGTCCGATGTTGTCGAGGTCCGGACCGGTAACGCCGCGGGCGTCGACGGCGGCGAGGGTGTGGCAGCCACTGCAGGTCTGCCTGAAGAGCTGCTTGCCGCGGGCCTGCTGGGAGGTGAGCGACTCGTCCTTGAGCGGCCCGACGCCTCCGGCCGAGGCACCGCGCGCGGCGATCACCCCGGCCGGCACGCCGATGCCGAGAAGCAAGTAGAGCAGCGGGATCGCCACCCGGAACAGGCGGCCGCCGCGCGTCATGTACACCTGGCGTGCCCGCGCCGGACCCCCGGAGAACGCCACGAAGATGACCAGCACCCCGAGCAGCAGGAACGGGATGACGACGAGCAAGATCTGCATCGCGCGGGGACTCTATCTCGCCCCTGCGACGCGGGGCGTGGCTCGGCGGGGGCTCAGCTCGCCGCCGCGCGGCGCGCCCGCTTCCAGCTCCCGTAGGCCGAAAAGACCTCGCTGAGGCCGGGCAGGCTGTCGTCGTCGGAGGCGCGCTGCTGGTAGTCCACCATCAAGAGGCGCTCGGGACGCGCTCCCAACTCCTTTGCCACCGCGCGGATCGCCTGGCGGACGCGCTCTGGAGAGACCGCCCGGTCGTCGCCCGAGCGACGCGCGTCGTGGGCGAAGACCCCGGCGGCGCTCCCCCGAGCGCCGGGCTCGGCGGCGGGCGTCGGGCGCGCGCGACCTCGACCGACCAGCAGGCGGCAGTGGGGACAGCGCAGCGGGGCCTCCGGCCAGTCACCCGCCACGCCCCGTTCGATCAGGAGATGGCAATGGGGACAGTAGGCGTCCTGCTTCTCGCGTGCGCGCTTCCTAGTGGCGGTCGACATTCGCCTTTCTGAGGCAGGGACTCGTCCTGTTTTTCGCCGGGTTGCGGCCCTACCAAACGTCAAATGCGGCGGGCGATCAGCTCGGCCCCGGCGTAGACGTTGAAGGAGCCTCCGCGTACGAAGCCGCACAGGAGCATGCGCCGCTCGGCGGCGAGCGTCACAGCCAGCGTCGTCGGCGCCCCCACGGCGACGATCCCGGCGAGTCCGGCGACGCTCGCCTTCTGGACGAGCTCGAAGCCTGCCCGGCCACTGAGGCAGGCGGTCACGCCGGGTAGCGGGTAGCGACCGGCGAGGACCATCGCGCCGAGCGCCTTGTCCATGGCGTTGTGCCGGCCGACGTCCTCGCGCAGAACGAGCATGCGGCCGTCGGGCTCGAAGAGCGCAGTGGCGTGGACGCCGCCGGTGCGCTCGAAGCTCGCCTGATCGCCCCGCGCCGCCTCAGGTAGGCGGAGCACGAGGTCCGGAGCGAGGGGCTCCCCGGCGGTCGCCTCGGGCGCCGCCCGGTGGACGAACTCGAGCGCCGCCTTGCCGCACACCCCGCACGAGGAGGTGAGGTAGAAACGGCGCTCCGCCGAGGGATCGCGGCGCATGCCGCTCCGGGTCCGCACCTCGACGACGTTCGCGGCGAAGTCCGAGGTCGGGCCGGCGTCGACCACGTCGTCGCGCCCCGCAATGAGCCCTTCCCCGGCGAGGAACCCGACGGCGAGCTCCTCGTCCTCGCCGGGCGTACGCATGGTCACCGCGAGCGGCTTGCCGTCAACTCGGATCTCGAGCGGCTCCTCGACCGCGATGGCGTCCTCGCGGCGCTCCCTCGATCCCCCGGCCTGGATCCGCTCGATCCAGGCCAGCGCGACGTGAGGTTCGACAGTTACCGCCACGTCCCCATTGTCGCGTAGCCGCTTCGCGTGCGCCGCCTCGCCGCCCCGGCCTTCGGTGTAGATGGAAGGGCCCCGCTCGGCGGGGCCCTCCGGTAGCTGACCTGTAAGCCGGATTCGGTCGTGAGCAGCCATCCATCTCGCCCTCCCGCGGAGGGCGGGGCCTGGCGGCCCTGCGGCCTACCTGGGGCTCGGCGGGCAGCGTCATCGCCCCTGCTTGGCCTTGCACCGGGTGGGGTTTGCCTGGCCGGCGTGTCACCACGCCGCCGGTGCGCTCTTACCGCACCATTTCACCCTTGCCGGCGACGGGCCTCACGTGCGGGCCCGTCGCTTAGGCGGTGTGTTTCTGTGGCACTTTCCCGCGGGTTTCCCCGGGTCGGATCTCCCGACCACCCTGCCCTGCGGTGTCCGGACTTTCCTCGAAGGGCCGGTTTTCTCCCCGGCCTCTCCGCGACTGCTCGGTCAGCAGGGTCAATGGTAGGTCTCCCGCCGCCGAGGCGAGGTGTGGCCGATGTTCAGACGTCCTGACGGACGAGGTCTCGCGGCGTGCCTAACCCTGCACGCGTGCGCGTGCACGCGAGGCCCAGCCCAAGTCGGCACACGTCTCAGATCCGGCGACTTGGGCAGGGTTGTGGATGTCGGCGGAGGGGAGGTGCCGGGTCCCGGGAGGAGTCGCTCCGCGCGGAATGCGTCCGGCGGACACGAGATGATCGGCCAGGTCTGGGCAGGTCGGCCGGTCGGTTACGAGCAACAACTATTTCTCACGGTATCGGTTCCGAAGCGTTACCGTTGACCAGGATGGCCAGCATCCAATCGCGAACGGCGAGCTCGCAGCGCTCCCCGGCGGAGCTGCCGGCGGACAGCGTGGGGTTCTTGTTGTCGAAGGTCGGCTTCGACGCCGCTCGTCGCTTCAGGGCGCGGCTCGCCCCCCTGGGGCTCGAGCCGCGGCAGTTCGCCCTATTGCGCTACGTGGCGGCGGCCGAGGGCCAGTCACAGCAGGCCCTGGGAGCGGCGCTCGAGATCCCGGCGAGCCGGATGGTGGCCCTGATCGACGACCTCGAGGAGCGCGGCCTCGTCGAGCGGCGGCGCAACCCCGCGGACCGGAGGGCCCGTGCCCTGCACCTGACGAGCGCTGGCCGCAGGCTTCTCGGAAAGGCGATCGAGGTCGCCATCGCCCACGAGCGTGAGCTGCTCAGCGGGCTCTCGAAGGACGAGCGCAGGCAGCTCGGGAAGCTCCTTCGCCGGCTGGCGGCCGAACAGGGCATCCCAATTGGGGTGCATCCAGGGCTGACGCTGGCCAACCCGGACGCCGCCTCGGGCTGGCCGCCGAGGGGTTAGCGCCCCGGCCGAGGCGGCCGAGTCCGCCTTGGCGATGCCCTCACGCGAGGCCCGAGCCGCAGTCGCGGCAGCGCCCGACGCGGCCCTCGAGCCCCATGCGACCGCCGCAGAGCGGACAGCGGCAGGTGCCGTGCTCCATCAGCGCGCGAAGCGTCGCGTCGAGCACCTCCTCGAGGGTCGACGCGCCGTGGCTTGGACCGGCGCCGGCCGGCGGCGGGCATGGGGCGAGCGACGCGGTCACGTCATCCTCCGGCATACGCCGACCACCCGCCCAAGCACCGTGACCTCGCGAATGCGGATGGGCTCCATCGCCTCGTTCTCGGGCTGTAGCCGGACATGATCGGCCTCGCGGTACAACCGCTTGACCGTGGCCTCCTCACCGACCAGGGCGACCACGATCTCCCCGTCCTGCGCGGTCTGCTGGGGGCGGACGACCACGTAGTCGCCCTCGAATATGCCGGCGTCCTTCATCGAGTCACCGGACACCCGGAGGACGTACTCCCCCTCCTCCCCACCGGCGATCTCCGGGATCGAGACGTAGTCCTCGATGTTCTCTTCGGCCAACACCGGCTGGCCGGCCGCCACCTGTCCGACCACGGGGAGCTGCCCGAGCGCCGGGCGGGCAGCGCGCCTGGCCCGGTCCACGAGCAGCTCGATGGCCCGCGGCTTACTGGGGTCGCGGCGCAGGAGTCCGAGCTTCTCCAGATTGGCCAGGTGGGCATGGACGGTGGAGGACGACGTGAGCCCTATCGCCTTCCCGATGTCGCGGACGGATGGCGGGTAGCCGTGCCGCGCGGAGTAGCGCTTGATGTACTCGAAGATCTCCTGCTGGCGCTTCGTGAGGTTGAGCTCGACCACCCCGGTCCCCCTTGACGAGCCTGCCGATCGGACTCCTGCGAACGTGTGTTCGTAGAGTAGCGTGGCCGTCGGACGGTGGCAACGCTAGGAGCCGGCTGGGGGGCCGGCCTATAATCGGCGGCGCCCGGCGCCTGTGGCGGAATTGGTAGACGCGCAAGGTTGAGGGCCTTGTGGGCCGTAAGGCCCGTGGGAGTTCGAATCTCCCTGGGCGCACATCTCAGGTTGTCGACTTGCGCAGCTGAGAGAGCGCGCGGTGCGAACCGCGATCTAGCTACTTCCCCCGGAAATAGGCAACGCTGACAGGGCCGGTTCCGTCCGCGCCGAACGGGACGATCTACCTGCAATCGCGGGTATTTCGAGTGAGAGGGGTGGGGATGCTGCGGTTGGCGGGAGCCCAGGCCGAGTGCC
>DASQXU010000257.1:0-6220 GCA_035639555.1 Thermoleophilaceae bacterium | reverse complement strand
TCGAGCAGAACGACTGTCATGAAGGACGGCCGGGCCGCCGCGGTGGTCTGTCCTCCCCGCGCCGAAGACTCGGCGCTTGGAACGACCGCTCCGACGCGAGGAGGACGACATGCAGTATCTCGGCATCGATTGGGGGACGCGGCGCGCCGCATGGTGCGCGCTCAGCGAGAGCGGCGAGCTAGCCCAGGGGACGATCTCCGCCGACGCGGACGGGCTCGCCCGGCTGGTCGCCCGGCTCGGACCGGACGTTCGCGGCTGCATCGAGATGATGAGCGGCGCCGTCTGGGTGCGCGAGCGGCTCGCGGCCTGCGGCTGGACGATCGAGCTCGCGGAGGCGCGCAAGGTGAAGGCGATCGCGCCGCTCGCCTGCAAGACCGACCGCGTCGACGCCCGGGTGCTCGCCGAGCTGGCCCGCCGCGATCTCGTTCCCGGCGTCTGGGTTCCGTCGCTCGATGACCGGGCCATCCGCGAGCGGCTGCGCCGCCGGACGCACCTGGTTCGGCTGCGGACCTCGGCGGTCAACCGCACCTTCGGGCTCCTGACCCAGTGGGGCCTGCGCCGCAACCTCACGGCGCTGCGGAAGCCGGGGGCGCTCGAGGAGCTGGCCGAGCACGGCGTGCCAGAGGTCTGGCGGCGCTCGCTCGCGACGCTCCTCGCGGTGATCGACGACCTCGATCGCCGGCTGGCGCCGCTCGAGCGCGAGCTGCGGCCCCTGGCGGGCAGCGACGAACGCGCCAGGCTGTTGATGACCATCCCCGGCGTCGCCGAGCTGCTCGGCCTCACGCTCGCGAGCGAGATCGGCGACATCTCGCGCTTCCCGTCGGCCCGCAAGCTGGTCGGCTACTCCGGGCTCACGCCGCGGATCAAGCAGTCCGGTCAGAGCGAGCGGGTGGGCCGGCTCTCGAAGGCCGGACCGCACACGCTGCGCTGGGCCGCGGTCGAGGCCGCCCAGCAGGCCTGGCGGCCCAGCAACCCCTGGCACCCGCTCTACACGGACATCAAGCGGCGCCACGGCAAGGCGAACCCGGCCAAGGCGGCGGTCGCGCGCAAGGTCCTGATCGCCGCCTGGCACGTGCTCGCTCGCCGCGAGCCGTTCAAGCCGAGCGCCAGCCGCGCCACCGATCTCGTCCCGGCAAGCTCCTCCATTCGTCTGGCCGCCTGAAGGCCCACAAACGATCTGAGAAGCCGGGGCAGCTGCCACCCGACCACCTGCGACCAGCGCCGAAAGAGATCTCAGCCCCACCCACCGGCGATCGAATCCGGAGAGGAGGCCGACCAAGGAAAGCTGCTTGACACCACCGCCGTCGTTCAAAGAGACGAGTGGCTAGTCGGTCGCCGCTACCTGTCGGCCGCCGCGATGGAGCCACTGCTCGAGCAGCGGCTCCATCGCGACACCACACCGAATCCCGAGGAGGTCCGAAAGCTCACTCCGACTCAGCTGAGGGCTGGGCGACTCCTGTAGTTCAAGGCGAAACGCTGAGAGGAGCGGGCTCGAGACGCCTACTTCTGTGAGGCGCCAGCGCTGTCCCGTTAGGGAATCCCCGACCGAGCGGGTCGAAGTCGGGAACGGGCGTAGCGCGAGTACGTGATGCCGCTCCTGAAGGCCTTCGGTTGTTCCTCGATCCCGTCGTGCGGGGCCGCTGTCGTCGGCTGCTCCGACAGCCGCCTACGGCCCCGCGAGCGGGTGGCCCGCGCGGCCGGTTTGACCACGCTCTCCGGAGTGATGTATAAGCGCCCCGGTGATGACCGCTGGCCCGGTCATGATGCGCCGGCTGGTCTTGTCCGGCCCGAGTCTCGCTCGAGGCTGGCTGAGGTGACGGCGCGCAGGAAGGCCGTGCTCGGGACGGCGGTCGGCTTCGCGGTCCTGGCTGGGCTCGTCTCGCTGTACGTCCTGTACTGGGTCGCCAAGCCGGCGGTGGTCAAGGTGCCCTCCGCCGGGGTGACGCTGCAGACCGTCGGCGCGCTCGGGCCTCGCTACGAGCATCCGGACTGGGTCTCCTACCTGACCCAGAACGACCGCGGCAAGTGGGTGCACAGCACCGACATCCGTGTCCCGGCCAGGTCGCTCGTGCGCGTGACGATCCTCCAGTACGACAGCGCTACCGGGCTGCGCAACCCGTTCTTCGCCCGTGTCCAGGGCACGAACGGAGGCGTAGCCGAGATCGACGGGAAGAAGACCGAAGTCGTCGACCCGAGCCAGCCAGGCCACACGTTCGCGATCCCGCAGCTCGGGGTGTACGTGCCACTCCCCGGTGTTCCAGGGAAGGCGCCAAACCAGTGCTCCGCCGCGCCGTGCACGCGCGCGCAGGCGCACCGCACGATCACCTTTACGTTCCGCACTGGCGCCAAAGGGCGCTACCGCTGGCAGTGCTTCGTTCCGTGCGGCGCCGGCTATTACGCGGGCCTCGGGGGGCCCATGCAGGCGTTCGGCTACATGGCTGGCTACCTGGACGTCGTGTGATCAAGCGGCACCGGGAGTTATTCCGCTTCATCGCCATCTGGGCCGTGCTGGCCGCGATAGCGACGCCGCTCGCCCTGGTCTTCCTCGCGACCGACCAGCCTCCGGGGGTCGACTCCGACGACGCTAAGGGCCAGGTCGTGGACAACGACGTCCTCACCGCCTTCGCCGTCCCGTTCTTCCTCCTGTTCGTGACGTTCCTCGCCTACGCGCTAATCCGCTTTCGCCAGCGCGGCCCCGGGGTCGAGGACGGGCCGCGCATCTTCGGTAACCGGACGCTTCAGAACTTCTGGATCGCCAAGTCCTGCCTCCTGGTGATCGCGCTGTTCGTCTACGGCACGGTCCGAATCCTCGAGCCGGCGGCCGCCGGGAGCGGCCAGGGGCCGACGCCGCTCTCGCCGCTGAAGGCTGCCGCCGGGACGTCCGCCCTGCCGGTGCAGGTCATCGGCCAGCAGTGGCAGTTCACGTACCGCTACCCCACCTACGGCGGGCTCGAGACGCCGCATCTCGTCCTGCCGCTCAACCGCACGATCGAGCTGCACGTCACCTCGCTTGACGTGACGCACTCGTTCTGGGCGTACCAGCTCGGCGTTAAGGTCGACGCCAATCCCGGCGTCGACAACGTCGCCTACGTCAAGGCCTCGCGCACGGGAGAGTTCGACGTCCGCTGCGCGGAGCTCTGCGGCATCTGGCACGGCTACATGTTCGACCACGGCCGGATCGTCAGCGCATCGCAGTTCAACGCTTGGACCGACGAACAGCGCCGCGTGTTCGGGCCCGTCCTCCGCTATCTGCCACGCTACCGCAAGACCTACCTTCCGGCGCCGGCTAGGAGGGGCGGATGAGCACGACGCCTCTCCTGCGCCGCCTGGTGGGGTTTCACGCCGGCACGGGCGTCCTTCTCTCCGTGGCTGGCTTCTTCCTCGGGCGCTGGCTCGGGGACCAAATCACGGGGCCGAGCGTCGTCTCTGTCAACAGCGCGACAGGCGAGAACGACGTCGCGCTCGCGCTCGGCTACTTCGTCGGCGTGGTCGGCTTCCTGGCCGGGCTCGGCGTCTTCAACTACCCGCTCTCGCGCCTGCTCGGGCGCCCGCCCTCGCTCCCAAGACCGGATCCGCAGGCGGGCATCGGCCGCTACTTCCGCTTTACCTACGACCACAAGGTCGTCGGCATGCAGTACATCGTCGGCATCGGCCTGTTCTTCTTCGTCGGGGGCCTGGACGCGATGCTGATCCGCCTCGAGCTCCTGCACCCCGCCGACAACTATTGGTCGCCCGACAAGTACCTCGCGCTCGTAGGGCTGCACGGCTCGACGATGATGGGAACGATGACGAGCGCGATCCTAGGGCCGTTCGGAAACTACTTCGTCCCGCTCATGATCGGCGCGCGACGGTCGGCGTTCCCGAGGCTCGAGGCCCTGTCGTTCTGGCTGCTCGTGGCCGGCGAGGTCACCTTCGCGACGACCCTCGCCTTCCAGTTCTTCCAGACGGGATGGACGGGCTACCCCCCGCTCTCAGAGCAGGGCACCTCGGGCATCGACGCCTACATCTTCTTCTTCGTACTGGTGGCCGCCTCGATGACCGTGCTCGCGTTCAGCCTGCTCTCAACGGTGATCACGCAGCGGAGGCCCGGGCTCAGCTGGGGTCAGCTGCCGATCTTCGTCTGGGGCGTCGCCACCACCTCGGTGGCGATGGTGCTCGCCGCCCCGGTCCTGCTCGTCGGACTGCTCCTGCTCCTCCTCGACCGCACGGCGCAGACGTCCTTCTATTTTCCGACCGCGGGCGGGCACCAGTTCCTGTTCGAGAACCTCTTCTGGTTCTTCGGCCACCCCGAGGTGTACTTGCTGATGCTGCCGGGTGCGGGAATCCTCCTGCAGCTCCTGCCCGTCTTCACACGCAAGCCGCTCTGGGGCTACCGGCTCGCCGTCGCCGGGATGCTCGGGATCGCGGTCGTGAGCTTCACGGTGTGGCAACACCACCTGTTCGTCAGCGGCTTGGCGGCCAACCTGCGCCCGTTCTACATCCTCTCGACGGAGACGATCTCGATCCCGACCGGGTTCATCTTCATCTGCGCGGTGGCGACCATTTGGCGGGGACGCCTGCGCCTCGAGGTGCCGATGCTCTTCTGCCTCGCGTGGATCTTCAACTTCTCGATCGGCGGCCTCACGGGGATCTTCCAGTCGGACGCGCCCAGCGACACGACGATGCACGGCAGCTTCTTCGTCATGGCCCACTTCCACTACACGATCATGGGCGGGCTCGTCTTCGTCTTCTTCGCCGCTATCTACTACTGGGTGCCAAAGATGACCGGGCGGATGCTGAACCAGACGCTCGGCAAGGTGCATTTCTGGCTCATGTTCGTTGCGTTCAACTCGACCTTCTTCCCGCTCTTCATCGCCGGAGCCCTCGGCATGCCGCGGCGGGTGGTCACGTACCCCGCCAGGTGGGAGCTGCTGAACACCTGGTCCTCGGTGTCCGCCTTCGTGCTCGGCTTCTCGCTGCTCATCTTCCTCGCCAACCTCGTCTACTCGCTCGTGATCGCCGGCACGCCGGCGCCCGAGAACCCGTGGCACTCGAGGTCGATGGAGTGGCAGACGAGCTCGCCCCCGCCCCCGCACAACTTCGACCGCGTCCCCGAGGCCGCGCATCCTCACGATTACGGTCGCGAGCCGGCGCCGCAGCTGGGGTTCCGGGTCGCGCCGGAGGGAGAATAGGCCGTGGCGGCGTCGTTCCGGGACGCCGAACCCGTCGAGACCGTCGAGCGAAACCTCTCGGTGGGCATCCGGATCTGGGCGGGAGCGACGACCTTTGCCTTCCTCGGCCCCTTCTTCGCCTTCTTCTACCTGCACTCGCTGAACACCGCCGACCTCTGGCGCCCCGCCCACGTCGACCCCTCGCAGGGCCTGGGAGCGGCGATCGTCACGCTGACCGTGCTCTCCAGCGTCGCCCTCTTGCTCGCCGCCCGCCGCCCCGAAGAGCGGATGTGGAAGGCGCTCGTCGCGCTTTCCCTCGTCCTCGGTTTTGCAGCGGTCGCGCTGCAGTGCGTGGAGTACACCGAGCTCGGCTTCGGTCCGATGGACGGCGGCTACGCGAGCGTCTTCCTCGCCTGGACCGGCCTGACCGCGGTGTTCTCCCTCGCGACGATGCTCTGGCTCGAGACGCTGCTCGCGTGGGGCCTCCGCGACCCGACCGTCGCGCTGCCCGCCGTGGCGCCCCGGCTCGCCGCGCTCGCCTTCTACTGGACATATTTCACGATCCTCGCCGTGATCATGTGGGTCGTCCTCTACCTCGTCTGAGCCGTGCTCGCGTTCGCGGCTCCCCCCCTGTCCTCGGCCGACCCGCTCCTGCAGTGGCAGCTCGCTCCCCCGCTCATCGCCGTCGCCGGGGCCGGGCTGCTGTACGCGCTCGGCTTTCGGAGGCGCGCGCGCCGCAGGCGGAAGGTTTGGCCGGACGCGGTCTGCTTCGCCATGGCGCTCGCCGCGCTCGTCCTCGTGCTCGCCTCCCCGATCGCTACGTACGACGACGAGCTGTTCTGGGTGCACATGCTGCAGCACGTCCTCATCCTCACGGTCGTCCCGCCGCTGGTCTTGCTCGGGCGACCCTGGGCGACGATCGCGCGGGCGGCGCCGCGCCGCGTCCTGAGGACCGTCGCGCTCCTGGCTCGCGACGGCCCGCCCGTGCTGCCTTGGCTCGCGAGACCCCTGGTCGCGCTGGTCCTCTTTTGTGTGGCGCTGGCTGCCTGGCACCTCCCGCCGCTCTACGA
>DASQXU010000256.1:0-3239 GCA_035639555.1 Thermoleophilaceae bacterium | reverse complement strand
ACTCCGCGCCTGCGCAGCGCCTCGATCACCGCCGGATCGGGCCGGAGCTGCCCGTGCGCGCCGCAGCCGAGGATCAGCCGCTCGGGAAGCTCGTGCTCGACCTGCTCGAGGTCCTCCATCGCGAGCGAGTGGCCCTCGCGGCGCCACCAGCCGGCAACCACGCGGTGGGGCAGGACGATCAGGTCGCGGGTGTGCTCGTCCCCGTCGACGACGATCCGCCCGAACCTGTACTCCTCCAGCTTGGCCATAGCCTCACGGTACCCGGAGCAGCAGGACTAGCGGCGAAATCGCTCCCCCGCTCGCTCGGCGAGCTCCTCGGGGGAGATGTCCACCGCCGCCTCCCAGTGCAGCCGCTCGAGGTAGGTGGCGTCGGAGCGGTAGAGGGGCCTCAGGTTGGAACGGCAGCCGAGGCGGAGGTTCAGCGGGTAGCCCTCGGTGCCAGGAGGCGCACCGTAGATCGCCATGTTGAAGCTCTCGAATCCGAGCTCGGCGTAGAGGCCGAGCGCAGTGGCGACCCCGTGACCGAGCTCCTCGACCAGGTCGTCCTCGAGCTCGGCAGGCGAGGCCGCACCGAACAAGAAGGCGCGGAGCTCGCCCGGGGCCAGGGGGGCGAAGCTGGCCAGCCACTCGACCCGGCCGGTCGAGCCCAGGTAGCGCTCGCCGGCTCGCCGTTCGGCCTCCAGGTAGTCGCCATAGCGCTCGGAGGGGGCGTCGACGAGGAGCTGCTGGAAGGTGGTCGGCAGCGGGTCGACGCTGCCCTGCAGGTGGGGATGGAACAGCGAGCTTCCGGCCGGGAGCATGTGGTTGGCGTTGATCGAGGCCCAGCGTGCCTCGGGATCGCTGCGTAGCACGCCCTTCGCGAACTCGACCTGGGTGGCGAGGGTGTCGGCCACCAGCCTCGCGGTCATGCGCCCAAGCGGCAGGAAGTGAAGCTCGGGCGCGTACACGGACACCGAGCTGTGGGCGGCGTAGGCCAGGAGGTTCGGGAACAGCACCGCCCGCCCGCGACGAATGCGCCCGTCGGGCCACACCTCGAGCGGCAGCTTCGGCGTCATCTGCTCGATTCGCTCGGCGCAGAAGGGGCAGCGCTCGGCGAACCGGCGCCCGATCTCCTCGAGGTCGACGTCCGAGCGGGGCAGCAACGGCCCCGGGCCGTGGACCAGGCGCGCGCTGTGCCCGGTCAGCGGATCCCAGCGGACCTCGAGCTCTGCTTCCGTGCGCTCGAACCCCTCTCGGGGATCCAGAAGCGCTGCGCTTAGGCGCTGGCGGCGTAGCTCCATGCGCGCTCGGATCCTAAGCCCGAGTGCTGCGAGAGCTCGACCCGACCAGCGCGCGCTCGAGTTCGAGCAGAGCGTCGGTGACTTCGCTCGGCTCGGTTGCGATGGCCAAGTGCCGGGCGCCTTGGAGCTCGGCCACCGGCCAGCCGCGCTCACGGGCCTCGGTGGCGCTCGGCCCGTAGGGGTCGGCGCTGAAAAGGAGGTAGCCGCACGGTCCTGCCACCCAACCGTCCGGCAGCGGAACGCTCGCCTCGAAGTAGCAGAGCGGCAGACGGGGCATCTCCGCCTCGAGCGCAGCTCGCAGGCGTTCGTCGCCGACGAGGCCCCGCATCGCATCGTCCCCGAACCACTGCGACCAGGGCGGGAGCACGCCGTCGCTCGCGAGCGCGCGCAGCTCGTCCATCAGCCCCGGGGCCGCCAGGCGCACGCTGCCCCCCTCCGGTGGCAGGAAGGAGTCGACGAAGATGAGCGCGGCCACCTCGGCGGCCAGGCTGTCGGCGATCGTGGGAAGCAGGAGACCGCCCCCGCTGTGGCCGGCGAGGACGATCGGGGCGGCCGTCCGGGTGGTGGCGGCTCGGACCGCCTGGAGTATGTGACGCCACTGCGGTGCGGTCGCTTCGGCGACCGCGAGCAGCGACGGGACGACGACCTCGCGTCCGCGGCGCTCCAGCTCCCGGGCGACCGGCGACCAGGTCGTCGGGCCGACGAGCGGGCTGTGGACAAGCACGAAGATGGGTTGGCGCTCCCGCCGCACGGGCCGAGTATGTCGATAGCGAGGGCCGGGGCCACGCGCTCGATCGCCCCACGCGCGGGGCGTAACATCCGCGTGGTGCCTGGCTGACGCTAGAACGCAGCACGACTCGAGCTTGGCGGCGCGCGGCTCGCTCGCGGGCGCGAGCGGGCGAGGGGGATGCACGCGCGCCCGGACCCGGCTCGGCTCGGCGGCGGCGCCCGCGCGCCCCCCTGAGAGCTCGCAGTACCGATGAATCCCCGGTCTTCGGGGGGTCTGCAGTTGGCACGAGCAAGAACGCCCGGTAAGAGAGGACCTGAATCGTGCTGGCGGACACCAAAGGCATTCGGCGGCTTCGCCGTGGACGACCTGGCGAAGACCCGGAAGTCGCGGTCGACGACATCGACGAGACCGTCAACGAGTTGGCCGCGCGCGGCGTGCGGTTCGAACGGTACGAGGGCTTCGAGCAGGATGAGAAGGGCGTCTCCCGCGGCCGCCCGTTCATCGCGACGTTCGAGGACCCGGCCGGCAACGCCCTCTCCGTGCTCCAGGAGACGTAGAAAGCCCGCGTGAGGACCATGGACGTCGACACCCCGCACGGTCGCGCGCGGGTCCACCTGCACCCCGCCGAGGAGCCCGTGGCGGCGCTGGTCCTCGGCCATGGCGCCGCCGGAGGTGTCACATCGCCGGACTTGGTGGCCGTAAGCGACGTTGCCCGCTCGGAAGGGGCCTCCGTCGGCCTCGTCGAGCAGCCCTACCGGGTCGCCGGGCGCCGCTCGCCGGCCCGGGCGGGCCAGCTCGACGCGGCGTGGATCGCGGTGGTCGACCACCTGCTCGACACTCAATTCCAAGGCCTGCCGCTCATCGTCGGCGGCCGCTCCCTGGGTGCCCGAGTGGCCTGTCGGACGGCGGAGGCGAGCGGGGCTGTCGCGGTCCTCTGCCTGGCGTTCCCGCTCCAGCCACCACGCCGCTCGGGGGCGACAGCGGCCCAGAGCCGCCTATCCGAGCTCGACCAGGTGAAGGTCCCGACGCTGGTCGTGCAGGGCGAGCGGGATCGGTTCGGCCTTCCGCCTCCCACCCCGAGTCGCACGGTGGTAGAGGTCCCCGGCGACCACAGCTTGAGGACCGACGTCCAAGCGGTGGCCGCCGCCGCGCGCGACTGGCTTCGGCAGCTCACGGGCCCGAGGAGGCCCGTGGCCGAGCGCACCTGACGGCCACGCGGGGCCGAGCTC
>DASQXU010000255.1:0-8000 GCA_035639555.1 Thermoleophilaceae bacterium | reverse complement strand
GGCGCCGGTTCCCGGGCCACCCACTCCGGGGTGGGCCTCGGCCTCCTGGATCAGCCGACCGACGTCGACCGAGCAGGCCACGGGCTCTCCGCCCGGAGCGCCGCGGGCGCTCAGCGTGATCCTGGAGGAGCCCGGGTCCTCGCGGTAGCGGTCCTTCAGCGGCGCCTGGCGGTCTCTCAAGTCCATGTCCGAAAGCCTACGCCGGGATGGGCTCGAGCTCCGAGCCGAAGCGCGCCTCGACCGCATCGCGCAGCAGGGAGCGCTCGGGCTCGCGGAGATCCGGGTCGCCCTCCAAGAGCTCCTCGGCGCGCGCCCGGGCGCGCTCGAGCAGCTCGGCGTCCTCGGGGAGCCGGGCCACGCGCAGCTCGGGCATGCCGTGCTGGCGGGTGCCGAGAACATCTCCCGCCCCGCGCAGCTCGAGGTCGATCTCGGCCAGCCGAAAGCCGTCGCCCTCGCGCGCGATCGCCTCGAGGCGGGGCAGGCGCGGGTCGCCGAACAGGATGCAGAGCGAGGGGTGCTCGCCGCGGCCGACCCGCCCGCGAAGCTGATGGAGCTGCGAGAGCCCGTACCGCTCGGCCGCCTCGATCAGCATCACCGACGCGTTCGGTACGTCGATCCCGACCTCCACCACGCTCGTCGCCACCAGCACGTCCGCCTGGCCCCCGGCGAACGCCTGCATCGCCCGTTGCTTCTGGCGCGTCGGCATCTGCCCGTGGATCAGCTCGACCCGCTGCTCGCGGAACTCGGTGCTCCGAAGGCGCTCGTACTCGGCGGTGGCCGCCTTGGCCTGGAGGGCCTCGGACTCCTCGACCAGCGGGCAGACGACGAAGCACTGCCTGCCGGTGGCGATCTCCTCGCGGATTCGCTCGTAGGCGCGCGCCCGGGCGCGAGCGCCGTGCACCACGTAGGTCTCCACCGGACGGCGGCCCTTCGGAAGCTCGCGCAGGATCGTGGCGTCGAGGTCGCCGTACGCGGTGAGCGCGAGCGTGCGCGGGATCGGGGTGGCCGTCAGGTGCAGGGCGTGGGGAGCGAGCCCGTCCGGTCCCTTGGCGTCGAGCGCCGCGCGCTGGCGCACCCCGAAGCGGTGCTGCTCATCGACCACGCAGGCGGCGAGGGCGGCGAACTCCACGTCCTCCTCGATCAGGGCATGGGTGCCGACGACCAGACCGACATCGCCGGAGCGCAGGCCGGCGAGGAGCGCGCGGCGTCGCGCCGCACTCGTGGACCCGGTGAGGAGCTCGACCGGCCGTAGGCCGCCGAGCAGCCCCCCGAGTGTCATGTGATGCTGCTCGGCCAGCGTCTCGGTCGGAGCCATCAGCGCCGCCTGCCGCCCCGCCTCGGCCGCCCGGAGCATGGCGTGCAGGGCGACCACGGTCTTCCCGGCGCCGACCTCGCCCATTAGCAGCCGCTGCATCGGCCGGTCGGACCGCAGGTCGCGATCGATCGCCGCCATCGCCCGCCGCTGATCACCCGTGAGCCCGAAGGGCAGCGAGCGCAGCCAGGGGTCGACCAGCTCGCCGCTCAGCTCGAGCGGCGCGGCGCGCCTGCCCCGGCGGCGCGCCCGGCGCCGGGTGACCAACGCGAGCTGCAGGAGCAGCAGCTCCTCGAAGGCGAGCCGCCGCCGTGCCCCCGCTTCCTCCTCCTCGTCGTCCGGGAAGTGCGCGCCCGCGAGCGCGGCGTGGCGGTCCGGCAGCCGCTCGGCCGCCCGCAGCCGCGAAGGCAGCGGCTCGATCGTGTGCCGCATGCGGGGGTAGGCCTCCCAGACCAGCTGGCGGAGCCGAGCCGGGGTGATGCCATCCCGCGCCGGGTGGACGGGCACGAGCCCGAGGGTGTGGACCGGCGCGTCCTCACCCATCAGCTCGTGCTCGGTCACCCAGAACTCGCTCCCGCGCCGGAGCTTTCCGTGGAGCAGCACGCGCGAGCCCTCGCCGAGCTGGCGCGCGATCCACGGCTGCCCGAACCAGACCGCGAGGAGCGGACCGGTCTGATCGAACACGCGCGCCTCGACCCGCTTGCGGCGGCGGTCGCGCATGGGGCGCACCGAGACCGCCCGCACGACCACCGCCACGGTGGCCTCCTCGCCGACTCGGAGATCGGACACCCAGCGGGCGTCTCGCCGGTCCCGGTGGGAGTGCGGCAGGTGCTCGACGAGGTCGGCGTACGTTTCGATCCCTAGGGCGCGCAGGGCCTTGCCGGCCTGGCCCCCCGGCCCGAGCGGCTCGGCGAGCACGCTGGGACGCGGAATCGAACGCGGGTGCGCCGCCCGCGCGGCGGCGGGGGTCAGCTCCTCGGTGCTGGCGAACGCGGTCGGGATGGGCGGGTGATAGCCGGGACGGCGGACGGCGACTACTCGGCGCAGACCAGCCACCACCACGCCGGCTGCCCGCCCCAGTGGTACTCGAGCTCGACTCCGCCGGGGACCAGAGCCGCGACCTCGGGGCGGGAGAGCGGGGCACCCGCGCCGGCGATGCAGGTGAGGAGCTCGGCCCCGGCGCCCACCCGCGCGAGCGTCGTCAGGAGCGTGGCCCGCGGGTCGCCGAACGCCACGAGCTCGCCGTTCGCGTAGCCGAGCGCCTCCCCCGCCCGGAAGCGTCCGCGGGGGTCGTCCCGCGCCGAGGGCGCGACGCCCCCTAGCCGCAGCGTCGCCGCCGCCTCGCGCAGCGCCTCGGCGTTCTCCGCGCCCGAGCGCCCCGGGTCGAAGGCGACGAGCGCGGCGAGGCCCTCCTGGGGGGCGCTGGTCACCACCAGCCGCGCCGGCTTCTCGGAGAGCTCGACGGCGCGCTCCGCGGCGAGGATCACGTTCGGGCTGTTCGGGAGCACGACCACCTCCGAGCCGTTGGCCGCGTGGATCCCGGCCAGGAGCTCGTAGGTCGACGGGCTCATGGTCGGGCCGCCGTCCACCACGAGGGCCCCGAGCTCCTCGTACAGCCGCCGCACCCCATCGCCGCTGGCCACGGCCACGACCGCGCACGCCGTGAGCCCGGCCGCGCGTCTGCGGAGACGCGTCGAGCGCTCGGCGATCTGCTCGTGCATGTCGGCCACGTCGAACCGCGAGAGCTCGCCGACCGCTTCGAACAGCGCGACCGCGCGCTCGGGCTCGTCGGTGTGCACGTGCACGCGCAGCGTCTGCTCATCGCCGACCACGAGCACGCAATCGCCGAGCTCCTCGAGCCGCGGGACGAACCAGCCGCGCTCGAGTCCCTCGCCGGTGACCGCGAAGTTCGTGCAGTAGCGGTAGCTCGAGGACTCGTGCTGGGGCAGGTGGAGCGACTCGGCCGGCGGCGGCTGGTGGGGAAGCTCTGGGGGGGTTCGCCCGCGAAGCGCGGCTATGCAGCCGGCGAGGATGATCGTCAGCCCGTAGGCGCCGGCGTCCACGACGCCGGCCTCCCTGAGGATGGCGAGCTCGTCCGGGCCGCGCTCGACCGCCTCCTTGGCGGCCTCGAGCGCATTCTCGAGCACCTCGGCGAGCAGGGCGTCCTGGTCCGCGGCGCCGGCGTCGGGGCCGAGGCGCCGGACGTCCATGTGGGCGAGGTCGTGGGCCACGCGCCGGGCCATCGCCCGCACCGCCGAGAGCATCGTGCCCTCGGCCGGCTCGCGAACGGACGCATAGGCGGCATCGGCGGCGCGCGCGAACGCGGCCGAGACGAGCACGGGATCGACGAGCTCGCCCCTCCGCGAGGCCAGCTCCTCCGCCGCCCCGCGGACGATCTGGGAGAGGATCACCCCGCTGTTCCCCCGCGCCCCGAGCAGGGCGGCGCGAGCCACCGCGGCGACGAGCTCGTCGCGGCCGAACTCGTCGAGCGGTTGGCCGTTGATGCGGTCGAGCTCGTCCAGCACCGCCCGCATGGTCATCGCCATGTTGTCGCCGGTGTCCCCATCGGCGACCGGGAAGACGTTCAGGTCGTTGACTTCTTCGCGTCGTCGCTCGAGCTCGGCGAGCGCGGTGGAGACGACCCTACGGAACCGAACAACGCTGTCGTCGGGCACTTGGCTTCTTACACCTTCGGTTGCGGCCGGTTGCTCGGCTGCCGGCCGCTATGCAGCTGCGGGGCTCAGGCGGCCTTCAGGACCTTGCCGGCCTTGAGGCAGCGGGTGCAGACGTACTCGCGACGCGGCGTCCCGCCGACGTCGATCCGCACCTTCTGGAGGTTGGGGTTGAAGCGCCGCTTGGTGGCCACCATCGAGTGGCTGCGACTGTGGCCGAACGCGGGCGCCTTCCCGCACACGTAGCACACCTTGGGCACGGCGATGAGGCTACCAACCGCTCAGGTCAGCACCTGGCGAAAGGCGGCCACTGCCCGCTCCACGCCCCGGCGATCGACGTCGAGGTGCGTCACGCAGCGGATCCTGCCCGGGCCCCCGGCCGACACCTCGACGCCGGCCTCGGCCATCCTGGCGATCAACCCCTGAGGGTCGGGCACCGCCGCGATCACGATGTTGGTCTCGACCGCCGCCGGGTCGAGCTCGACTCCGGGGAGCTCGGCGAGGGCGCCGGCCAGAAGACGCGCGTTCTCATGGTCCTCGGCCAGCCGCTCGACGTGGTGGTCGAGGGCATACAGGCAGGCGGCCGCCAGCACGCCCGCCTGGCGCATCGCCCCGCCGAGCAGCTGCTTCCACCGCCAAGCCTCCTCGATCAGCTCCCGAGATGAGGCGAGCACGGCGCCGACCGGGCAGCCGAGCCCCTTGGTGAAGTCGATCCAAACGGTGTCGAAGCCGCCCGCGTGCTCCGCCGCCGGGACGCCGGAGGCGACCACCGCGTTCATCAGCCGCGCGCCGTCCATGTGGGCGCGGAGCCCTTCCCGCTCCGCGACCGACAGCACGCCGCGGATCGCGTCGAGCGGCCACACCCGTCCGCCGCCGATGTTGGTCGTCTGCTCCACCGACACGAGCCGCGAGCGCGGCATGTGGCGGTCCTCGGGGCGGATCGCGGCCTCGAGTTGGGCGGCGCTGAAGATCCCGCCCTCCCCGTCGAGCTCGCGCAGCATCGCGCCCGAGAGCTCGGCCGGCCCCCCGGCCTCGAAGTTCGCCGGGTGCGAGGTGCGGTCGAGGATCACCTCGTCCCCGCCCGGCCGGACGTGCAGGCGGAAGGCGATCGCGTTGCACATCGTCCCGGTGGGCAGGAAGAGGGCGGCCTCCTTTCCGAGGAGCTCGGCCACCCGGGCCTGGAGCGCGTTGACCGTCGGGTCGCGCAGCCGCTGCTCGTCGCCGACCTCGGCCTCGGCCATCGCCCGGCGCATTCCCGGCGTCGGCCGGGTCTGGGTGTCGCTGTAGATGTTGACCGGCTGCACCGAGCGCGCCCTAGCCCGCGAGCTCGCGGCGGAGCTCGGCCATTCGGAGGACGGCCCGCGCGGCGTCCTCGCCCTGGTGGCGCTTTCCCCCGCCCGCCCGCGCGAGCGCCTGCTCCATCGTGTCGCAGGTCAGCACGCCGAACGCGCAGGGGACGCCGGTGTCGAGCTGCACGCGCGCGATGCCGCGCGCCGCCTCGGCGCAGACGTACTCGTAGTGGTCGGTCTCGCCCCGGATCACCGCGCCGAGGCAGGCCACGCCCGCGAAGCGGCGCGTCTCGGCGCAGTACTTGGCGGCCAGCGGCAGCTCGAACGCGCCCGGGACCGAGTGGACCTCGACCGACGCGCCCTCGGCCTCCAGGACCCCGCGGGCACCCGCGACCAACCGCTCGGCGAGCTCATCGTAGAAGCGGGCGACGCAGAGCGCGTAGGCGTCGGCGTCCTCAGGCACCGCCCCGCCCCCGGCCGGGCGCGGGCCCCTCGCCGTAGAGGTCGGCCTCGATCGCCTCGGCGCGGCCGAGCTCGCGGTCGTGACGGCGTTCCTCCGCGATCATCTCCTCGTCGAGGGCGAGCCCCTGGTGGTGGAGGAGGTGCCCTAGGCGGGTCTTCTTGGCCCGCAGGTAGTCGCGGTTGTGCTCGGTCGCGGGGTGCTCGATCGGGATCTGGTCGGTGACGCGCAGCCCGTAGCCCTCGAGCCCCACGATCTTCTTCGGGTTGTTGGTCAGGAGGCGGATCGAGCCGAGCCCGAGGTCCACGAGGATCTGGGCGCCGATCCCGTAGTCGCGGAGGTCGGCGGGCAACCCGAGCTCGATGTTCGCGTCGACGGTGTCGAGTCCCTCCTCCTGAAGCCGGTAGGCCCGCAGCTTGTTGAGCAGGCCGATGCCCCTTCCCTCCTGCGAGAGGTAGAGCAGCACGCCCCGCTCCTCCTGCTGGATCCGGAGCAGGGCGTCCTCGAGCTGCTGGCCGCAGTCGCAGCGCAGCGAGTGGAACACGTCCCCGGTGAGGCACTCCGAGTGCACGCGGACCAGCACGTCGTCCTGTCCCGCGACCTCGCCCTTGACCATCGCCACGTGGTGCTTGCCGTCGACGAGCGAGCGGAAGCCGATCACGTCGAACTCGCCGAACCGCGTGGGCAGGCGAGCCTCGACCACCCGCTCGACCAGCTTGTCGTGCCGGCGGCGGTAGGCGATGAGATCGGCGATCGTGATCATCCGCAGCCCGTGTCGCTCGCAGAACCGGGCCAGGTCGGGCACGCGGGCCATCGTGCCGTCGTCATTCATCACCTCGCAGATGACCCCGGCCGGGTTGAGACCGGCCAGCCGGGCGAGGTCCACCGCGGCTTCGGTCTGCCCCGCGCGCTCGAGCACGCCCCCCGACTTGGCCTTGAGCGGAAAGACGTGCCCGGGCTGCACCAGGTCACTCGGCCTGGTCCCCGGGTCGATCGCGACCTGGATGGTCCGGGCGCGGTCGTGGGCCGAGATCCCGGTGCTCACGCCTTCCCGGGCCTCGATCGAGACGGTGAACGCGGTCTGGAACGCCGACTCGTTCTTGGCCGCCATCAGCTCGAGCCCGAGCTCGTCGCACCGCTCGGGCGGGAGCGCGAGGCAGATCAGCCCGCGCCCGTGCGTCGCCATGAAGTTGATCGCGTCCGGGGTGGCGAACTGGGCGGCGATCGTCAGATCGCCCTCGTTCTCCCGCTCCTCGGCGTCGCAGACCACGACCATTCGGCCCTGGCGAAAGTCCTCCAGCGCATCCTCGATCGAGCTGAACGGGCCGGGGCTCATGCGTGCGCTCGGGCCAGCTTCTCGACGTACTTCGCGAGCACGTCCACCTCGAGGTTGACAGCGTCGCCGGGAGCGAGCGCGCCGAGCGTGGTGCGCTCGAGGGTCTCCGGGATGAGCGCGACCTCGAACGCCTCGTCGTCCACCTCGGCCACGGTCAGCGAGACCCCGTCGACCGCGATCGAGCCCTTCTCGACCACGTACCGCAGGAGCTCGGCCGGCGGCACGATGCGGAGCACCCGCCCGAGCCCTTCCTCGCGCGCCGCGTCCACGGCCCCGACCCCGTCCACGTGGCCCTGAACGAGGTGGCCGCCCAGGCGGTCGCTCGCCCGCAGCGGCAGCTCGAGGTTGACCAGCGCGCCGGCACGAAGCGCGCCGAGCGCCGAGCGCCGGAGGGTCTCGGCGACGATATCCGCGGCGAACCCGCCGCGGTCGGCCTCGACCGCCGTCAGGCAGACCCCGCCGACCGCCACCGAGTCCCCCGGCGAGAGCTCCCCGCCGAGGGCCGTCTCCACCCGGAGCCGCGCCCCGTCGGTTCGCGGCTCGACCGCGCTAACGACGCCGGTTCCCTGCACGAGGCCCGTGAACATCACTGCCCGGGGGGCCCCGCCCGGCGGGTTCCCCGCGGCTCGGCCATCTTCCGCATCGTCACCACTCTCGCAGCCGCGCGGTGAGCACAACGTCGTCCTCGACGCGCTCGACCTCGGTGGCAAGCGCGCGCGTCGCCCGAGAGATGAGGTCGACCCCCTGGCCCTCGAGCGGCGTGCGCGCGTCGCGCCCCCCGGCGAGCAGGGGCGCCACGAATACCCGGGCCTCGTCTATCTCGCCGGCCTCGAGGAAGGCGCCCGCGAGTCGGGGGCCGCCCTCGAGCAGGACGGACTGCACCTCGCGCGCCCCCAGCTCGTCGAGCGCCGCCCGCACCCGGGCGGGCGGG
>DASQXU010000254.1:0-2385 GCA_035639555.1 Thermoleophilaceae bacterium | reverse complement strand
GCCCCGAACGCGACCACGACCGTGTCGCGCCCCCGGTGGAGCTCGGCCTCGACCTCCGGCCAGCTCAGCTTGTCGAGCTCGACCGCGGGCATCGGCGGAGGGTATCGCCCGGCTCCGGCTGCTAGCTTGCGGCGCCGGGCGGGTTCGCGGCCCCCGCCGGACTTATGACTCGCTGGACCCGGTTCGTCGTTCGCAATCGCAAGAAGGTCCTGGTGGCCTGGCTCATCGTCGCCGTGGTCGGTGGCGCCGGGGCGTCGTCGCTCGGCAGCCTCCTGACCAACCGCTTCAGCGTTCCGGGCTCTGACGCCGAGCGCGGACGAGACCTGCTCAAGACCCACTTCGGCGAGCGAAGCGACGGCGCTTTCTCTCTGGTCTTCCAGAGCACCGGGGGATCCACCCGCGACCCCGCCTTCGTACGTGCCGCGGACCGGGCTGCCGCCCGCGCGGCGAGCGTCCTCCCGCAGGGCATGGCCGGCCCGCTGCAGCACGCGGGGGATGGCGTGGCCTTCTCGCAGATCCAGAACGCTCTCGAGAACGCCGACGCGTCGGAGAAGACGTCCGATGTGCGGAAGGCGATCGGTCAGGTGCCAGGCGCCAACACCTATCTGTCGGGGTTCCCGGCCATCAACCACGACACCCAGCCGATCTACAACCGCGACCTCGGGAAGGGCGAGGCGATCGCCATCCCGATCGCCCTGGTCGTCCTGGTCTTCATGTTCGGAACGGTGGGCGGAGTGGTCGTCCCGCTCATCTTCGCGGCGGTGACCATCCCGTTCACCCTCGGGATCGTCTGGATCTTCGCCCACTTCATGAACATGGCGACCTACGTCGAGAACATCGTCACCCTGATCGGGCTCGCGATCGCCATCGACTATTCGATGCTCGTGGTCTTCCGCTACCGGGAGGAGCTCGAGCGCCACGACCATCCCTACCGCGCTCTCGAGCGGACCATGCGAACCGCCGGACGGGCGACGCTGTTCTCCGGGCTCACCGTCGCCGTCGGGCTCGCCCTACTCGTGCTCATGCCCGTGCCGTTCATGCGCTCGATGGGCGTCGGCGGGCTGTTCGTGCCCCTGGTCTCGATCGCCGCGTCCGCCACCTTCCTCCCGGCGCTGCTGGCGACGATGAAGCGGGGAGTGAACCGCTGGCGGATCATCCCCCGCTCGGTCCTCAAGAAGCGCGCCCAGGGCCAGAGCGGCTTCTGGACGAAGCTGGCCCATTCGATCATGCGCCGGCCCATCCTCTACTGCGTTGCGTCCGGGGGACTGATGCTGGCGCTCGCGATCCCGGCGCTCGGCCTGCATCTGACCGGCGGCGACAATCGGGGCGTTCCGAAGACGACGGAGGCGACCAAGGGGCTCGCACTGCTCGAGCGCACGCTCGGGCCCGGCGCCCTCGCCCCGAACCAGGTCGTGATCGACACCGGTCGCCCGCGCGGCGGCTGGTCACCGTCGAGCCTCGCCTCACAGCGTCGGCTGGTCGCTCTGCTGCGCCGCGACCCCCAGGTCGACCCGACGACGATCCAGGCACCGGGCTTGATCGCGCGCGGACCGGGGCCACCGGCCCCTCTCGCCGTGCTGATCGCCCGGAGAGCGAACCTCGTCGACCCGACGGGTCGCTACGTCGAGGTCCGCGCGGCCGGGCGCGGCGACAGCGGCACCAAGGCCGCCATGGACCTCGTTCACCGGCTCCGCGACCGCTACGTGCCCGCCGCGCGGCTCGACGCCACGCGCGTGTACGTAACCGGCGCGCCCGCGTTCGGGGTCGACTTCATCCACAAGTCCTACGCCGCCTTCCCCTGGCTCGTCCTCGGCGTGCTCGTGCTGAGCTACCTGATCCTGCTCCGCGCCTTCCGGTCGCTGTTCCTGCCGGTGAAGGCGGTGCTGATGAACGTCCTGTCGGTCAGCGCGACCTACGGCGTCCTGGTGCTGCTGTTCCAACACGGGGGCGGCGAGGCGCTCGGACTGCAGAGCTCGCCGCAGATCGAGGCCTGGATCCCGATCTTCCTCTTCGCGATGCTCTTCGGCCTCTCGATGGACTACGAGGTGTTCCTGCTCTCGCGCATGCGGGAGGAATGGGACAAGCGCCACGACAACGAGGCGGCGGTCGCGTACGGGCTCGAGCACACCGGACGGATCATCACCGCGGCAGCGATCATCATGGTCGCCGCCTTCTCGGGCTTCACCTTCGGCTCGTTCGTCGGGCTCCAGGAGTTCGGGGTCGGGCTCTCGGCGGCGATCCTGCTCGACGCCACGGTGGTGCGGGCGATCCTCGTCCCTGCGGTGATGAAGCTCATGGGCGACTGGAACTGGTACCTGCCGGAGCCGGTGCGCCGCGCGCTGAGGCTGCCCGCTCCGCGGCGTCCGGCGATCGCGCCGAGCGAGA
>DASQXU010000253.1:0-6064 GCA_035639555.1 Thermoleophilaceae bacterium | reverse complement strand
GCCCCACGGCTCTTTTCGGTCAGCGGCTGGACGATCTCGTAGCCACGGTGGCGAGCCTCTGCGCAGGCCGCATCAACGTCGTCAACGTGCACCGCTGCTCGCTGAGTCCTCCGGCGTGCACTCATCGCCCGAGACGAGGCTGACCTGGATCGAACGGTTCTCAGAGAGCGGAAGCTCGTGATCGAGCCAAGGTCGAGCCGTCGTTCACGCCTCCTTCGTCCGCGACCCCCTGCCGGTATAACCGCGTCGTCGATGTTGGCGATCGAGATCAGGCGGCACGGCGGGCCTGGAGTGCTGCGGGCGGTCGAACGCCCCGATCCGGTGCCGAGCGCCGACGAGCTCCTCGTGCGCAACCGCTGGATCGGCGTCAACTACGTTGACCTCCAGCACCGCGAGGGCCGGCCCTACCCGGTCGAGCTTCCACTCGTGCACGGGATCGAGGCCGCCGGCGAGGTCGTCGCGACCGGCCCGGACGCCGAAGCCGCGCTGCTCGGGCGTGCGGTCGTGCACTTCGGGCACCTCTCGGGCGTCTACGCGGAGCTGACCGCCGTGGGCCCGGCGCACGTCGTCGCGCTTGCGCCCGAGGTGCCCCTCGACGTCGCCGCCGCGGTCGCGATGTGCGGAACGACCGCCCACGTGCTCACGCGCGAGGCGGTCCGGCCGGGCGCCGGTGACGCCGTCGTGGTGCAGGCGGCCGCCGGCGCCACCGGCGGCGCGGTCGTGCAACTCGCCGCCGCCGCGGGTGCGACGGTGATCGGCCTGGCCTCGACGCCGGCCAAGGCCGCCGCCGCGCGTGCGCTCGGGGCCGCGCACGCGTTCGCGCTCTCCGAGACGCCGGACCCCGTGGGAGCGGTGCTCGGCGTGACCGGCGGCGCCGGCGCGGCGTACGTCTACGACGCCGGCGGCCGCGACAGCTTCGACGCCAGCCTGGCCATGCTGGCGACCCGCGGCACGCTCGTGCTCTACGGGCAGTCGAGCGGGCCGGTCGAGCCGTTCGATCCCGGGCGCCTGTCGGGCATCACCGGCGAGGGCCGGGCCGGATCGCTGACCGTACGATGGGTCTCGGCCAGCAACGACTACCTGCGCACCGGTGCGGACCGCACGCGGGCGCTCGCCACCATCCTCGAGGCGGTCGCCGCCGGGCGCTTCGACGCGCGCATCGCGGGCCGCTTCGCACTCGCGCGCGCCGCCGAAGCGCACGAGCTGCTGGCCTCGCGCGGCGTCCTCGGAAAGCTGCTCCTGCAGGCCTGACCATCCGAACACGCGGTCAAGTTCTCCCGCCGGACTCGGGTGCTTCGCGTCCGGCGTCGACCGGCACACGGGGGCGCACTCCTCCTTTTGGTCGGCTCAAGCGAACGTCCACAAGTTCAGGCGTCAGATCCGCGGCTGTCGTCCGATCCCGACACGGGCCCTAACGCTCGGTCAGGGCGACACGCAGTCGTCTGCTCCGCCGCCGGTCGCGCCCCCCTTCCCGTGGATCGGACACTCTCGCCCGCGCGCCCCCTTCGGCCACCGACGAGTCGTGATGCCCTCCGCTCGCGGCCGCTCGTCCGTTCCGACAGTGTTCTGAGCGCCTTTCGAGACCGCCGCAACCGCATCGAAGGCGGGCGTCTGCGGCCGCCGGGTTTGGCGGCGGTTAGGGGGCTGCGGTACAGGCGCTGGCCCGTGCCGTTGACCTTGGTGGCACCGCGGCCCGCAAGCCTAGTCACACGCCCGGGGGGCAGGGCCGCGCCGGGCGCTCGCGAGCGATCGCGGGCTGCGCGATCATTGGCGGGTGGCCACCGGATCCGTGCAGACCGGCCAGTCGCTCGAGGCCGAGGCCCGCTCGCTCTACATGGAGGTCGACTATCGGGGCTCGATCGGGGCACACGAGCAGGCGCTGGTGGCCTACAGGGAGGAGGGCGACTCGCTCGGCGCGGCCAGGGCCGCTCGGATCCTCGCGTGGCTGCACCTCAACCTGTACGGCGACTGGGCGCTGGCGGGGGGATGGCTGGCCCGCGCCGAGAGACTGCTCGAGCATGCGGAGCAGGGCACGCTGGAGCGCGGCTGGGTCGAGGTCGTGCGCGCGATCCTCGAGCCGCAGGGCGAAGGCCGAGTGAGGCGTCTCGAGATGGCTCTGGAGCTCGGCCGGCGCCTCGACGACCCGGAACTCGAGTTCGCAGCGCTGAGCAGACTCGGCGAAAGCCGCGTCGCCGCCGGTCGTGTCAAGGAGGGGATGGAGTTCCTCGACGAGTCGCTGACGGCGGTATGCGCGGGCGAAGTTCAGGACCTCGAGGTGGTGGAGAGCGTCTTCTGCGAGATGTTCGTCGCCTGCGAGCAGGTCCAGGACATCGCTCGCGCCGAGCAGTGGCTGCGTGCCGCCGACGAGCTCGTCCAGCGTCGCAACCAGGTCGCGATCGGCGCGTTCTGCCGCGCGCACTACGGTGGCATTCTGACGGCGGCGGGACGCTGGGACGAAGCGGAGGCCGAGCTGGGCGAGGCCGCGCGGGTGTTCAAGCGCAGCTACGAGGGGAGCCGCGCAATGGTCCTGGCCCGGCTCGCGGATCTGCGCGTGCGCCAGGGGCGGCTCGAGGAGGCCGCCGTGCTGCTCGAGGGGCTCGATCACCGCGCCGATGCGGCCAGGCCGCTCGCCGCTCTTCACGTCGCACGGGGTCAGACCGCCCTCGCCCGCGACCTGATCGAGCGCAACCTCGCCGAGCCCGGGATGTCGGCGGCCGGCGCGGGTCGGCTCCTCACGCTGCTCGTCGACGTGTGTCTCGCCGAAGGCAGGCTCGGAGATGCGGCCGAGAGCTCGGAGCGGCTGTCGAGGCTCGCCGAGCGTCATCCAAGCCCCTACCTCGAGGCGTGCGCGGCACTCGCCAAGGGACGGGTGTGCCTCGCGTCGGGCTCGGGCAACGCCCAGGCTTGCCTGCGGGAGTCGCTCTCTGCCTTCTCCCGTGCCCAGATGCCGGTCGAGCTGGCGCAGGTCCGGCTCGAGCTCGCGAAGGCCGTCGCCGAGGAGCAGCCGGAGGTAGCGGTCGCGGAGGCGAAGGCGGCGCTCGACGCCTTCGACCGCCGCAGGGCGAGCCGCGACGCCGACGCGGCGGCGGCGCTGCTGCGCTCGCTCGGCGCGCCGGGCCGCAGCGCGCCGAGGCGGCGCGAGCCGCTCACCAAGCGCGAGTCGGAGGTCCTCGAGCTGCTGGGGCTGGGCCTCTCCAACCCGGAGATCGCCGAGCGGCTGGTTATCAGCACCAAGACCGCCGAGCACCACGTCGGCCACATCCTGTCCAAGCTCAACCTGCGAAACCGCGCCGAGGCCGCCGCCTACGCGACCCGCGCCCCGGGAGGCAAACTAGGGACGTAATAGGGGAGCTCCCCGATGTACCGGGGCTGCTCCGCTGCCAGGCTCGCCTCTCCGCGCAAGCGAACGGAAGGTGGAAGCGGATGGCCGAGGTGGACGCAGGTGGGCTCGAGGGGCTCGGCTTCGGCGGCGAGATCGTCGCGCCGGGGGACCCGCGCTACGACGAGTTGCGACGGGCGTTCAACGGGATGATCGACCGGCGCCCGGGGATGATCGCGCGCTGTGGCGGCGCGCCCGACGTCGCGGCGGCGTTGCGGTTCGCGCGCCAGTCCGGGCTGCCGGTCTCCGTGTACGGCGGCGGTCACAACGTGACCGGAAGCGCCGTCTGCGACGACGGGCTGATGGTCGACCTGCGCCCGATAAAGCGGATCGAAATCGATCCCGACCGGCGGACCTGCCGCGCCGGCGCGGGGCTCACCTGGGGCGAGCTCGACGCCGCCACACAGGAGCACGGCCTTGCGGTGACCGGAGGGCGGCACCCCACCACCGGGATCGGCGGGCTAACGCTCGGAGCTGGATCGGGCTGGATCGAGCGCAAGTGCGGCTACACCGTCGACAACCTGCTCTCGGTCGAGATTGTGAGCGCGGACGGGCGGGTCCTGACCGCCTCAGAGGCCGAAAACCCGCAGCTCTTCTGGGGCACCCGGGGCGGCGGCGGCAACTTCGGGGTAGTGACCGAGTTCGAGTTCCGGCTGCACCCGATCGGCCCCACGCTGCTCGCCGGGATGCTGATCTACCCGGCGCCGATGGCGGCCGGGGTACTGGCCAACTTCCGCGACGTGATGGCCGAGGCGCCCGACGAGGTCGGCTCCGGCGTCGCACTGCTGACTGCGCCGCCGGAGGAGTTCGTCCCCGAGCCGGTGCGCGGAGAGCCGATCGCGGGCGTGATCGTCTGCTACGCGGGCCCACCGGAGGACGGCGAGGAGGCGTTGCGGCCGCTGCGCGAGTTCGGCCCGCCGGCGCTCGACATGGCCCAGCCGATGCCCTACACGCAGCTACAGCAGCTGATCGAGGACGGGTACCCGCACGGGATGCGCAACTACTGGACCGGCGACTTCCTGACCAGTCTTCCCGAGGAGGCGATCCGAGTGATGTGTCGCTATCACCTCACCAAGCCCTCCCCGCTGACGCAGATCCTGATCCTGCCCGGAGGCGGGGCGCCGGCTCGGGTCCCCGACGGCGCGATGGCGATCGGGCAGCGGGGGGCGCCGTTCAACATCCACCTGACCTCGCTCTGGCCCGACCCAGCCGACGATGAGGAGAACATCGCCTGGACACGTGAGTTCGCTGCCGAGATGAAGCCGTTCACGACCGGGCACGCCTACCTCAACTTCCTCGGCGACGAGGGCGAGGAGCGAGTGGCCGCGGCATTCGACCGCCAGGCCTATGCCCGATTGACGGCGCTCAAGGACCGGTACGACCCCGACAACCTGCTCCGCTCGAATCAGAACATCAAGCCGAGCGGCGACGTGGCCAGCGAGGCCCGGCCGGTAGCTACTGCCTCAGGCAGGCGTTGATCCCCTGCTCCGAGGTGTCCTTCCCAGCCGTGGAAAGGAAACCTTCTCGCCCTTGCGCTGACGGAAGGGCGACGTGACGGACCTTGGCGCGGCTGGTGTCGCCTCGGACTTCCAGCTCCTCCTCGACTTCGGCTGCTTCCAACATTCACTGAGTGGAAGCTCGTCGATGACGTCGAGTGCCCTCCGGTGCTCCGGGATATGCGATGAGGGCCGAGCTGCGGTTCTACCCATTGCGGCGCGAGGGACCGGTCGGGCGCTCCCTTCGCGTGCTTGGGAAAGCCTGGGGATGCTGACCAGTTGCTGCTGCCCCCGACAAGCGGCAGGCGCCTCGCTTGCGCCCGCGCCGCGACTGCTCTTGAAGCAATCACCTCGTCAGCGAGGCCGCGCGTGAATCCATCCGGCGCCTTCCAAAAGCGTCGCGTTTCAGTGGCAAGCACAAGCGGCCCGCAGCGGATTGGCCACTGGCCGCTCGCCCTTCGAGATCGCGTCCGCTCAGAGCATTAGTCCGGCGGCCGCCGGCATCATCGGCGGTCGGCGCGTGTGGAGGGCGTTGATGACCTCGGCGTTGTCGATTCCCCTGCAGGTAGGTCGAGGTGACGCCGAGGTTCGAATGGCCGAGCTGGCGCTGGATCACGTTCAGCGGCACGCCCTCGCGGGCCAGCTCGACGGCGTGGGCGTGTCGGAGCTGGTGCGGCGCGAAGCGCCTGCGGACGCCGGCCTGGGCGGCGAGGCGGCGTAGCTCCCTGCGCACGCCGGTCTGCGGCCAGGGCCGCTCGCGGGTTGGGCCGGAGATGATGCAGAACAGCGGACCGGTATTGGCGAGGAGCGGGGACGCGACCGTCGATGCTGCTCGGTCCTGCCTCCGCGGTTCGGCGGCTACCCCGCGACCTCACGCGCGACGGTCCAGACGAACGCTCGCGAATAGAGTCGCGCTGACGGTGGCGCGGCGAGCGAACGGACCGCCGCGCAATGCTGCGATCCAGGAGATAACCGTGGGGACACCAACGTTTGATCCGGCCAAGTTCAAGGCGACGACGCGGGAGCAGTGGCAGGAAGCGGCCGAAGCATGGGACCGTTGGGGTCCGACGCTGGAGGATTGGCTCGGCCCGGCCACTGAAGCGATGCTCGACGGTGCCGGCGTTCGAGCCGGCGCGCGCGTGCTCGATGTGGCGGCTGGCGCGGGAGGTCAGACGCTGGCCGCGGCGCG
>DASQXU010000252.1:0-8002 GCA_035639555.1 Thermoleophilaceae bacterium | reverse complement strand
GGCGGCGGGGGCGTAGCTCGGCATGGCCACGCTCGCTTCGGTCATCGAGGGGAAGCAGCTGCTCAAGGTCATCTGGGTGGCGGCGGCGGCGGGGATCGGCGTGACCGCGGCGTTCGCGTTTGCCCTGCTCGGCGCCAGCCGCGCGCTCGACCTGAGCCGCGACGGGCGCCAGCCCGAGGCCACGCTCTATGGCGCGCTCGGGGCGGTGGCGCTCGCGGTGGTGGTGGCGGCGATCGCGTTCGGGATCGTCGTCATGACGCAGAAGTAGCGGCTTCGTCGACCAGCCGCTCGAGTTCGTCCTCGCTCGTCCAGCCGCCAACCGAGGCCCGCACCCACGGCGAGTTCGGCAGGCCCCGCACGACGAGGCGCTCGGCCGCCAGCCGCTCGACGGCCGACAGCGGGTCCGCGGCGGCCCACGAGACGAGGGTGGAGTCACCCCGCCGCGCAACCCGCAGACCGCGGTCCTCGAGTGCCGCGGCCAGCCGCGCGGCGAGCCGCGCCGCGCGCTCGAGCAGGGCCTCCATCCCTGCCGATTCGAGCGTGTCGAGCGCGGCGAGCGCGAACGCGCACTGGTGCGGGGCGGGGAGGTCGTGGTCGAGACGGCGAGCCGACTCCTGGAGCTCCAGGTCGAGCGGGCGGTCGGGCGCGCTGAGGGAGGTGAAGCTGGGCGAGGGCGGGATCAGCTCGCGTACCAGCTCCGAGCGCGCGTACAGGTATCCGATCCCGTTCGGACCGCAGAGCCACTTCTGCCCGGACGCCGCGTAGAAGTCGCAGCCGAGCGCCCGGACGTCGACCGGGACCGCCCCGAGCGCCTGCGCCCCGTCGAGCAGCAGCGGCGGCCCGGCATCGGCGAGGGCGCGGGCGTCGAGCACCCTGCCGGTTATCCACGAGACCTGGGAGCAGGCGACCAGCCGCGTCCGAGGGCCGACCTCCCGGCGGAGGCGGTCGAACGGCGCAACCCGGACCTCGAACCCGCGCCGGGCGCGGCCCGCGGCCAGCGGCGCGAGCACCCCCGGGTGCTCCTCATCGCTCGTCAGCACCTCGTCTCCCGGACCGAGCTCGAGCGCGGATATCACGGTATTGACCCCGGCGGTGGTGGAGCTCGTCAGGGCCAGCTCGTCCGCCTCGCAGCCCATGACGGCGGCAACGCGCTCCCGGAGGCCCTCCACCAGCGGCAGCGCCCGCTCGAAGAAGAAGGCGGCGTCGCCGCGGCCCCGCTCCTCCTGGGCGCGGAGCTCCATGAGGGCGGCCGCCACCGCGCCACGCGGGATCGGCCCATTCGTGCCGGCGTTGAGGTAGGCCACGCGTTCGAGCACGGGGAGCTCGGCCCGCAGGCTCTCGAGGTGCATGGCGCGCGATACTAAATGTCCGGTCGACCACCCGGGCGGGGCTCGCTCTAGGCTTGCGGGCGCGCCGTGATCCTCGAGCGCTCCATGCATCCCCAGTGGCTGTCCAACTCGTACCTGGTGGGTGACGAGGCCGGCGGGCATGGCGTGCTGATCGACTCGGGCGGTCCGGCCGAGCCGATCCTCGCGGCGATCGAGCGTCAGGGCCTGACCGTCGAGCACCTCCTGCTGACCCACCACCACGGCGACCACGTGGCCGAGAACGGCGTCTACAAGGAGCGCCTCGGCGTGGAGATCCTGGCCCACCCCCTGGAGGCGGAGCGGCTGCTCGACGTCGATCGCACGATCGAGCCCGGCGAGCCGCTGCGGGTCGGCCGCCTCGAGGTCGAGCCCCTCCACACCCCGGGGCACACCGCGGGAATGCTCTCGTTCGCGATTGCAGGCGATGCGGTGTTCACCGGCGACACCCTGTTCAAGGGCTCGGTCGGCGGCGTGAGGGCCCCAGGGTCGACGAGCTTCGAGGACCTGCGCCGGTCGATCCTGGAGGTGCTGATGAAGCTCGACCCGGACACCGACGTGCACCCGGGCCACACCGACGCCACCACCATCGGCGAGGAGTGGGAGCGCAACCCCTTCGTGCGCATCTGGCGCGGTCTCGACCCGGAGTCGAGCGAGCGCTGCCGCGTGGGCGGCGAGGAGGCCACGCTCGTCCTGCTGGCGCGGGACTACGACGGCGGGCACAAGGCGTGGGTCCGCTGGCCGGATGGGCGCGACGACATCGTCCCGGGCAGCCTCGTAGAGCGCGAGTAGGCGGATCCAGGCGGCCGGACTCGCGGTCGCGAACCGCGAGCGCGGCTCGACCAGCTGGGAGGAGTCTGGTCCAGCCGTTGCGTGCACAACCCTGCCCGCATCCCCATCGCGCTCACGCTGGATCAACCGCCCTTCGCCCGGCGTTCGCCGACCGCCCCGCGCCCCGAGGCGGCCGAAGTAGGCTCCGGACGTGAGCGGGAACCTCCAGCCGATGGCGGTCTCGCGGCGCCCGCTCGGCGACTACGCGCCGGCCTGCGGTGACGAGGCGCTGGAACGGCTGCGCGCCGCCGCGGCGCCGCTCGAGGGGATCCACGTGGCGCACGTGAGCGGGGCCGGGGGCGGCGGCCGGGTACCCGAGCTGCTCTCGGCCGGCCTTCCCCTGGCCGCTGAGCTCGGCCTCGCGGTGAGGTGGCTCGTGCTGTTCGGCGGCCCCGAGCTCGAGCCGGTGTCGCGGGCGCTTCGCGACGGTCTGCAGGGGGCGGAGACCGTGATCGAGGACGCCGCATTCGAGGCCTATCGGGCCAGCTGCGAGGCGGCCGCCGGCCGGCTGCCGGCCGATCTGGACCTCGTGGTGCTCCACGACCCCGGAGCGCTCGGTCTGGCCGAGCACCTCGAGGCGCCGACGCTCTGGCGTTGCCACCTGGACGCCTCGGAGCCGGACGCGGCCGCCCTGGATCCGGTTGTCCCGCTCGCCGAGCGCTGCCGGGCGCTCGCCTTCCCGCTCGCCGGCTTCGCCCCGGCCGCGCTCCGCGCCCGCCCGCTGCACGAGCTCGCGCCCGGGATCGACCCCCTCGGCCCACGGAACCTCGAGCTGGCTCCGGGCCTCGCCGGGAGGGTGGTGCGTCCCTTCGGCATCGACCTCTCGCGCCCCTTCGTCTGCCAACTCATGCGCCTCGACCGCTGGAAGAACCCGCACGCCACCGTGGAGGCGTTCGCCGCGGCCCGCGAGGAGCTTCCCGGCCTGCAGCTGGTGATCGCCGTGGGCCTCGACCCGGCCGACCCGCACGCCTGGTCGGCGCTCCGCGAGCTGACCGACTACGCCGGCGAGCGCCCGGACGTCCACGTGCTGACGAGCTACGCGGGGGTCGGGGACGTCGAGCTCTGCGCGCTGCAGCGCCTCGCCCGCGTCTCGGTCCAGCTCTCGATCCGCGAGGGCTTCGGGCTCGCAGCCTCGGAAGCGCTCTGGAAGACGACGCCGGTGGTGGGCGGGCGCCAGGGCGGCCTGCCGCTCCAGGTGCGCGACCGCCGTGACGGCTATCTCGTCGAGACCCCCGAGCAGGCGGCGACCCGAATCGTCGACCTGGTGCGCGACCCCGGCCTCGGCGTGGAGATGGGCCGCAGCGGTCGCGAGCGTGTGAGGGAGCGCTTCCTCCTCACCCGGGCGCTCGAGGACGAGGTCAGAGCTCTCGCCGCGGTGGCTGGCGCTACCGTGGACGCCCCGTGAGGGTCACGCTTCCCGACGAGAGCCAGCTCGAGCTGCCGGACGGCGCAACCGGCGCCGACGCGGCGCACGCGATCGGCGAGGGCCTCGCCCGCGCGGCCCTCGGCGTGCGCGTCGACGGCCGGCTCCAGGACCTCGAAGCCCCGCTGGTCGACGGAGAGCGGATCGAGGTCGTCACCTCGCGCGACGGCGACGACGCGGTGTGGCTCATCCGCCACGACGCGGCGCACGTCCTGGCCACCGCGGTCACCGAGCTGTGGCCGGGGACCAAGGTGTCGATCGGGCCGCCGATCGAGGACGGCTTCTACTACGACTTCGAGTTCCCGGAGGGGGTCAAGGTCTCCGAGGACGACCTGCCGCGGATCGAGGAGAAGATGCGCGAGCACATCGCGGCCGACGAGCGGTTCGAGCGCTTCGAGCTCCCGGTGGAGGAGGCGATCGAGCGCTTCCGGGGGGAGGGCCAGCCCTACAAGGTCGAGCTCGTCGAGGACCTCGTGCGCGACGAGGGCGTCGAGGTCGTCTCCCTCTACCGCAACGGGCCGTTCGTCGACCTCTGTCGCGGCCCGCACGGGCCGAGCACCAAGCGGATCAAGGCCTTCAAGCTCACGAGCGTCGCCGGCGCCTACTGGCGGGGCGACGCCGCTCGGCAGATGCTCACCCGCATCTATGGCACGGCGTTCCTCTCCAGGGAGCAGCTCGACGAGCACCTGCGCCGGCTCGCCGAGGCGCGGGCGCGCGACCACCGCAAGCTCGGCCGCGAGCTCGACCTGTTCATGCTCTCCGAGCTCTCGCCGGGCTCCCCCTTCTGGCTTCCGAAGGGCACCCACCTCTGGAACGAGCTGACCGCCCTGTGGCGCACGACCAACGTCGAACGCGGCTACACCGAGGTACGCACGCCGATCCTCTACGACGTCGACCTCTGGAAGCAATCGGGCCACTGGGAGGTCTACCGGGAGCACATGTACTTCACGGACGTCGAGGGCGGGGCGATGGGCCTCAAGCCGATGAACTGCCCGGCGCACGTGCAGATCTACAAGCGCGAGCTGCGCTCGTACCGCGAGCTGCCGATCCGCTACGCCGAGCAGGGCCTCGTCCACCGGCACGAGCCGAGCGGGACCCTGCACGGCCTCCTGCGGGTGCGGATGATCACCCAGGACGACGCGCACGTCTTCTGCACGGAGCAGCAGATCGAGGAGGAGGTCCTGCGCTGCCTCGACTTCGGCTTCTTCATCTACGACCAGTTCGGGTTCAGCCCGCGGCTCGAGCTCTCGACGCGGCCCGAGAAGCGCGTCGGGAGCGACGAGATGTGGACCAAGGCCGAGGCCGCACTGACCCGCGCGCTCGAGGGGCGCGGCCTCGAGTACGAGCTCAACGAGGGCGAGGGCGCGTTCTACGGCCCGAAGATCGACCTGCACATGACCGACGCCATCGGGCGCTCCTGGCAGCTCGGCACGGTGCAGCTCGACTACTACATGCCGGAGCGGTTCGAGCTCGCCTACACCGGCGCGGACAACGCCGAGCACCGCCCGGTGATGATCCACCGGGCGCTCATGGGCTCGTTCGAGCGCTTCATCGGCATCCTGATCGAGCACTACGCCGGCGAGTTCCCGCTCTGGCTCGCCCCGGTGCACGCGGCGGTCCTCCCGATCGCCGACCGCCACCTCCCCTACGCCCGCCGGGTGGCTGCCGAGCTCCGCGACGTGGGGCTGCGGGTGGAGGTGGACGAGCGCTCGGAGTCGGTCGGCAGGAAGATCCGCGACGCGGAGCTCCGCAAGGTCCCGTACATGCTCGTCGTAGGGGATAGCGAGCAGCGGGACGGCAGGGTGGCCGTCCGCCGGCACCGCGCCGGAGACCGCGGGGTGGTGCCGGCCAGCGAGTTCGCGGCCCGGGTGCTGGAGGAGGTCAGGACCCGCCGCTGAGCCGCCCATCGGGCGCCGGACCGTCGCTATACTCGCTCCCGAATGAAGGGCACCGAGACCACGCGCATCCATCGCTGACGCGGCGTGCCCTCTCCCGACTTCTCGACTGACCGCCTTTGACGTCTAGCCGCACTTCCGCCTAGTGCCGATCCCTCGTAGGTTCGATCGGCGCCCGCCGGAGCGCGACGAGACTCGGATCAACGAGCAGATCCGGGTGCCCCAAGTCCGCCTGATCGGCGAGGACGGAAAGCAGGTCGGGATCGTCCCGACCGAGCGGGCGCTCGCCTACGCGCGCGACCGTGACCTCGATCTGGTCGAGGTGGCGGCGGACGCCCGCCCGCCGGTCACCCGGGTGCTCGACTACTCCAAGTACAAGTACGAGCAGGAGCAGAAGGCCAAGGCCGCGCGGCGCCACCAGAAGCAGGTGAACGTGCGCGAGATCAAGCTGCGGCCGAAGATCGCGGACAACGACTACAACACCAAGAGGAGCCACGTCGTCCGGTTCCTGAACGCCGACGACCGTGTGAAGGTGACGATCATGTTCCGCGGCCGCGAGCAGACCCACCCCGAGCGGGGGGAGGCGCTCTTGATGCGGCTGGCCGACGACGTGGCCGACCTGGCCACGGTCGAGCAGGCCCCCCAGCAGGACGGCCGCAACATGACCATGCTGCTGACCCCGCGCAAGCGCAAGGACGGCCAGGCCGAGCGCGCGGACGGCGGCGGGCCGCAGCGTGAGCGCCCGCAGCGGCGCGAGCGCGCCGCGCGTTCCTAGCCGCCGGCCGGTCCAGGGGCGTCTGCTTCAATAACTCGTCCATGCCGAAGATGAAGACCCACTCCGGGACCAAGAAGCGCTTCCGCAAGACCGGCGGCGGGAAGCTCATCGCCCGGCACTCGATGACCAGCCACAACCTCGGGAAGAAGCGGCCGAAGCGCAAGCGGCGGCTGGCCCGGCCGGTCGAGGTCAGCGGTCCGGACCGGCAGCGCGTGCGGAGGTTGATGCGGGGATGAGCCGGGTCAAGCGCTCCACCCACGCGCGCAAGAAGCGCCGCAAGACGCTCGACCGGGCCAAGGGCTACCGAGGCCAGGCGCACTCGAGCTACAAGCGGGCCAAGGAGGCGCTACTCAAGGCCGATCGCTACGCCTACCGCGATCGGCGCAACCGCAAGCGGGACTTCCGCCGGCTGTGGATCACCCGGATCAACGCCGCCGCCCGCCGCGAGGGGATGACCTACTCGGAGCTCATGCACGGGCTTCGGCTGGCCGAGGTCGAGCTCGACCGCAAGGTCCTGGCCGACATCGCCGTGCGCGACCCCGAGACGTTCCGACGGTTTGCCGAGCGAGCCCGGGAGGCCGCGGCTGCCTGACCGCGAGCACCGCACCACCACTCCCGGGCGCCGCGCGAGGCGCCCTTTTTCGTCCGTGCGCCAGTGATCACCTCCCATCACAACGAACAGCTGAAGACGATTCGAAAGCTCCATCAAAGGAGCTGGCGCGAGCGGCTCGGGCTGTTCTCGGCCGAGGGCGAGGACCTGGTGGCCGCGGCCGAGGCCGCCGGCTGGGCGCCGGAGCTCCTGCTGCGGGCCGGGGTCGAGGTCGACGGCGAGCTGCTCGAGCGGGTCAGCGCCCTAGGCTCGGGGACCAGGGTGATCGGCGTCTACCGCCAGCGCTGGTCGGAGCCGGATGGCGAGGTCTCCGTGTACCTGCACGGGGTTCGCGACCCGGGGAACGTCGGGACGATGATCCGCTCGGCGCACGCGCTCTGCGACGGGCCGGTGATCCTCGGCCCCGGCTGCGCCGACCCGTGGTCCCCCAAGGCGGTGCGGGCGAGCATGGGGTCGGTGTTCGCCCGGCCGCCGGCCCGCGCCGGGTTCGCCGAGCTGCGCGGGCGCACCGTCGCGCTCGACCCGCGGGCGCGGCGAACGCTCGGCGAGGTCGGCGCCGAGCGACCCGTGTGCCTATGCCTCGGCGGCGAGCGGGAGGGGCTCCCGGGCGAGCTCGTCGAGCGCGCCGACGCCGCGGCCCGCATCCCCCTGCGGGCGGCCGGCCCCGAGTCGCTCAACGTGGCCATGGCCGCGACCGTGGCGCTGTATGAGGTCAATAGGATGGCCGCCGATGCCTGACGCGCCCGCCCCCCTCGAGGAGCTGCGGCGCGAGGCGGAGGCGGCGATCGCCGCGGCCGAGACCGCGACCGAGCTCGAGGAGCTGCGGGTCCGCTACCTGGGGCGCAGGTCCCAGCTCACCCAGGTGCTGCGCTCGATCGGCGAGCTCCCGCCCGAGCGGCGGGGGCCGGTCGGCAGGGAGGCGAACGAGCTCCGGCGCGCGCTCGAGCGCCAGCTGGCCGAGCGCTCAAGCCAGCTCGAGGCCGCCGAGCTCGAGCGGCGCCTGGCCGGGGACCGGGTCGACGTGACCCTCCCTGGCGACCCCCCGCGTCCGCTCGGCCACCTCCACCTGGTGACCCAGACCCGGCGCGAGATGGAGGACATCTT
>DASQXU010000251.1:0-6970 GCA_035639555.1 Thermoleophilaceae bacterium | reverse complement strand
CTCGGCCGAGCTCTCACACGAGCTGCGAACCCCGCTCGCCGGCATCATCGCCGAGGCTCAGCTCGCTCTCAGGCAGGAGCGGGCCGCTGCCGCATACCGCGATGGCTTCGAGCGCATCCTCTCGAGCGCGCGGGGGATGGCCCGGACGCTCGACGCCCTCGTGGCCGCCGCTCGCGCCGAGCTCGACCCGAGGCGCAGCACGAGCGACGCGCAGGCCGCCGTCCGCGCCGCGGCTCGGACGTGCGCCCCGCTCGCCCAGCGGGAGGGAATGAAGATCGAGCTCGACCTGCCGGACCGCCCCTTGCGCGTAGGAGCGGCGCCCGACGTCGTCGAGCGGATCCTCTCCCCGGTGCTCGAGAACGCCTGCCTCTACGGGACGACCGTCGTGCGGCTCCGGGTTGAGCGCGACACGGTCGCCGCCGTGTTTGCCGTAGAGGACGACGGCCCCGGCGTGACCCCCGAGGAGCACGAGCGGATCTTCGAGCCCGGCGCCCGCGGCGCGGCCGCGGCCGGCGGGGCGGCCGGCAACGGCGCCGGGCTGGGGCTGGCCTTGAGTCGCCGGCTCGCCCGGGCGGCGGGGGGCGAGCTCGAGGCTGCGCCGCGCGAGGGTGGAGGGCGCTTCGTCGTTCGCCTCCCGCTGGCCTAGCACCGGCCGGGATCGCGCTGGGGCGGCTCGATCGACCGCAGCCCGAGCCGGCGCCGAGGGCACAGCACGTGTTGGCACTCGACCTCCCGGCCGCCAGACCCCGGAGGCCGTTCAGGATGACTTGAGACGCGATTCGATAGGAATGCGGTCTCCGTGCCCCACAAGATGCGAGCACGACTTCTCCCCTGCCTTGCGCTCGCTCTCCTCGCCGGCTGCTCGTCGGGTGGATCGCATAGCTCACGGTCATCCCAGGACCCGGACCCGCGCCGCCAGGAGACGCATACCGCAACGGCGCCGCCCCCGGCCGCCCACCGCGCGGTGAGAGACGTCTACGCCGCAGACCGTCCGGGCAAGCTCAGTCCGGTGGTGCGCCACGACCCGCCGCGGATCTACGTCCCGAACTCGCAGAGCGACACCGTGGACGTCATCGACCAGCGCACCTACCGCATCGTCGAGCACTTTGCGACCGGCGCGCTGCCGCAGCACGTCACCCCGTCGTGGGACCTCCGGACCCTCTGGGTGACGAACGACGAGGGGAACAGCCTCACCCCGATCAATCCGCGCACCACGAAGCCCGGAAAGCCGCTCCCGGTCACCGACCCGTACAACCTGTACTTCACGCCGGGCGGGCGGTACGCGATCGTGGTCGCCGAGCGCCTACAGCGGCTCGACTTCCGCGACGCGCGTTCGATGCGCCTGCACCACTCGCTCTCGGTGCCCTGCCCGGGCGTCGACCACATGGACTTCACGGCCGGCGGGCGCTACCTGCTCGCCTCGTGCGAGTTCGGGGGCAAGGCGATCGTCGTGGACGTCCGCCACGAGCGAGTCGTGCGCTCGTTGGCCCTGCGCCCGGGCGGCATGCCGCAGGACGTCAAGCTGTCTCCGGACGGCCGCGTCTTCTACGTCGCCGACATGGCGTCGGACGGGGTGTGGCTGGTCGACGCCAGGACCTTCCGCAAGCTCGGCCTGGTCCAGACCGGCGCCGGGGCCCACGGCCTGTACGCGAGCCGCGACTCGCGCTTCCTGTACGTGTCGAACCGGGGCGAGGGCTCGATCTCGGTGATCTCCTTCCGGACCCGCCACCCCGTGGCCAAGTGGCGCCTGCCCGGCGGGGGCAGCCCGGACATGGGCGGGGTGTCGGCGAACGGACGTGTCCTCTGGCTCTCCGGACGCTACAGCGCGGAGGTCTACGCGATCTCGACGCGCACCGGACGCCTGATCAGGCGGATCCCGGTGGGGGCCGGACCGCACGGCCTCTGCGTCTACCCCCAGCCGGGGCGGTACTCGCTCGGACACACCGGCGTGTTCCGCTAGCCGGCCCGACGCGCTCGCATTCCCGGGCGAGCTCGAGCCGCTCGGGGTCGAGACGATCGTGGCTTGCGGGCCAGTGGCGCGGCTGCGCCCGGGCGGCGTGGCCGCGAGTGCCGCGAGCGTGCTCGCCTCGGCCGTCGTCGCCCGTGGGCCGGCGGGGACATCGAAGTGGCGGTGGTCCAACTGCAACGTCTCAGACGAGAAGGAACGTCGCTCTCCCGGCCGCCAACGACTCGCCTCCGAGCTGAGTCGAGTGCCCTTCTGCCCCCTGCTAGCTTCGCCCCGAGTGACGCTGTGGACGGCCATTCGCTTCCTGCACCTGATCGCGATGGCGTTCTTCGTCGGGGGCCAGCTCCTGCTCGCCGCCGCCGTGCCCGTCCTGCGCCGAAGCGGAGACCGGACCGCTCTGCGCGCCCTCGCCCGGCGCTTCGGCATCGGGACGCTCGGGGCGATCGGGGTGCTGGCCGCGACCGGCGCGGCGATGGCCACGCACTTCCATCGCTGGGGCGACGGCGCGCTTCACGTGAAACTGGCGCTCGTTGGGGCAGTCGCCCTTCTCGTCCTCTGGCACATGCGCCGGCCCGAGCTCCGCGCCGTCGATGCCGCGATCTTCCTCGGGTCACTCGCGATCGTGTGGCTCGGCGTGACGGTGGCCCACTGACGACTGCAGGTAGGCTGGTGCCCAGTGAGCGAGCACGTCGCCGCACCCGAGCTGACCGCCGAGCTCGCCTGCCTCGACGGTGAGATCCGCCCCGCGGCGGAGACCTCGGTACCTGCGACCGACGAGGGGCTCCTGCGCGGCGACGGCATATTCGAGGTGATCAGGGTGTACGAGCGAGGGCCGTTCGCCGTCATGGAGCACCTCGACCGGCTGGAGCGCTCGGCGGCCAACCTCCGCCTCGGGTATGCCGTCCCGCGGGCCGAGCTCGAGGCCGAGGTGAGGGAGCTGCTCGAGGCGCGGGGAAGCCGGTTCGACGGCTGCCTACGCATCGTCTTGACCCGAGGCGGCCGCCGCCTGCTGCTGACCGAGAGGCTTCCCGCCAACGTCGACCGCGCCCGGCTCGACTTCGTGACCTACTCGCCCACGCGCGTGCTCGACGGCGTCAAGTCGCTCTCGTACGCCGGGAACATGCTTGCCACCCGGCTGGCCCGGGAGCGCGGCTTCGACGAGGCCCTGCTGGTCACCCCGCACGGTCGGGTGTTGGAGGCGCCCACCTCCTCGATCTTCTGGGTCGATCGGGCCGGCGAGCTGTGGACCCCACCACTCGACGAGCACATCCTCGCCTCGATAACCCGGGACCGCGTGCTGCGCCTGTGCGGGGCGCGCGAGCGCCCGGTGACCCGTGAGGAACTGCTGGAGCAGGCGAGTGAGGCCTTCCTCGCCTCGACGACCCGTGAGGTGCAGCCGGTGGCGCGGATCGAGGGGCGGGAGTTCCCGGAGGTCGGTCCCCGCACGAGCGAGGCTCAGCGGGCGCTCCGCCGGCACATCGCCGAGGCGCTTGGCTAGTCCTCCTGGTCGCGCGCCCCGCCCTCGATCCGGTAGCTGACGTACCAGGCCGCGTGGCGGACCACGTCGAGCGCGGCCCCGAGCGCCGTGCTCGCCGCACCCAGCAGCTTCTGCGCTCCGCTGACGATCATCGATCGGGCTCCCGCCTTCGCTCTGCGTAGGCTGCGCGCCCGCGCTGCCCCGCTTGACGCTATGCGAGTCCTCACGATCATCGGCAACAGACCGCAATTCGTAAAGGCCGCGGCCGTTTCCCGCCGCCTGCGAGAGGTGGCCGAGGAGCTGATCGTCCACACCGGCCAGCACTACGACGACGAGCTCTCGCGGATCTTCTTCGAGGAGCTCGGCGTCCCGGCTCCGGCGCGCGAGCTCGGAACCGGGTCCGGCACCAGCATCGCGCAGACGGCGCGCATCCTGAGTCGCCTCGAGCCAGTGCTCGGAGAGCTGCAGCCGGATCTCGCCCTCGTGTACGGGGACACGAACTCGACCCTCGCCGGCGCGCTCGCCTCCGCGCAGGCCGGGGTCGGAGTGGGGCACGTCGAGGCCGGCATGCGGTGCTTCGATCGGGCGATGCCCGAGGAGCTCAACCGCGTCCTCACCGATCACTTGAGCGAGCTCTTGCTCTGCTCGACCCCGGTGGCGGTCGAGAACCTGAGGCGCGAGGGGATCGGCGAACACGTACATCTGGTGGGCGATGTGATGGTCGACGTCTTGCTCGCCTTTCGCGACATCGCCGAGGAGCGCTCGGGCGCGCTCGAGGAGCTCGGGGTCGAGCCGGAGTCGTACCTGCTCGTCACCGCCCACCGCGCCGGGAACGTCGACGACCCGAAGCGACTGCGGCTGCTGGTCGAGCTGCTGCGAGCGCTGCCCGGGCCGGTCGTCCTGCCGCTGCACCCTCGTACTCGCCGGCGCCTTTCCGAGAACGCGCTGCTCGAGGTCCTCGAGGGCGCCCCAGGCCTCCTCGTGACCTCCCCGCTCGGCTACCTCGACTTCTTAAGGCTCGCGCGCCACGCCCGCGCGGTACTCACCGACTCAGGTGGCGTGCAGAAGGAGGCATACGTGCTCGGAGTCCCGTGCGTGACCCTGCGGGACCGCACGGAGTGGGTGGAGACGGTCGAGGCCGGCTGGAATGTCCTCGTCGACCTCGACCGGGATGCCGCGCTCGCCGCCCTCGAGCGCCGGCCGCCGGCCGGGCCCCGGCCGGAGCTCTACGGAGGCGGCCACGCCGCAGAGCGCGTTCGCGACGTGCTCTCGACCTACACTGGTCGCCGATGAGCGGGCGCTCGGTAGACGGCGCGGTCGGGACGGTCGGCGTGGTTGGCGCCGGCCATCAGCGGTTTCTCCTGGCCGCTGGTCTTCCCGCGGTGAGCCGCGGGATCGAGGTGCCGCACCCGGTGCAGCGGTGAGCGCGCCGGCGGTTCGGGTCGGCGTGGTTGGCCTCGGCTACTGGGGTCCCAACCTGGCTCGTAACTTCGACGAGCTGGCCGGCGCCGAGCTGCGCTGGGTCTGCGACTCCTCCGAGGTCGCCCGGGCCCGGTGGTCGGCCGCCTTCGCACGCGCGCGGGTCGCGGCCGATCTGGGCGAGCTCCTCGACGACCCCGAGCTCGACGCGGTCGCCGTGGCCACCCACGTGCCGGCGCACGCCGAGCTGGCGCTTCGCGTGCTCGAGGGCGGCAAGCACTGCTTCGTGGAGAAGCCGCTCGCCGTCTCCACGGCCGAGGCGGAGAGGGTGGTCGACGCTGCGCGGGAGCTCGACCGGGTGCTGATGGTCGGGCACTTGCTCGAGTACCACCCTGGCGTCGACAAGCTCAAGGAGCTCGCCGCGGCGGGTGAACTGGGCGCTATCCGCTACCTGTACTCCAACCGCCTGAACCTGGGGAGGCTGAGGGCGGACGAGAACGCGTTGTGGTCGCTCGGCGCCCACGACGTCTCGGTGGTGCTGCGTCTCGCCGGCGAGGAGCCCTATGAGTGCCGCGCGGTCGGGGAGAGCTACATGCGCGAGGGGGTCGAGGACGTGGTCTTCTGCTACCTGCGGTTTCCGTCCGGCGTCGTGGCTCACCTGCATCTCTCCTGGCTCGATCCGCACAAGGAGCGGCGCCTCACCGTGGTCGGCTCACGGCGGATGGCCACCTTCGACGACATGGAGCTCGAGCGCAAGGTCACGGTCTACGACAAGGGCTTCGACCAGAGCTTCTCCTCCTACGGCGAGTACATCGCGCGCTCGGGCGACATATGGAGCCCGAGGGTCTCCAACGAGGAGCCGCTGCGGATCGAGTGCCGCCACTTCGTGGAGTGCGTCCGCAGCGGGGCCCAGCCGCGGTCGGACGGGGAGGCGGGGCTGCGGGTGGTGCGCGTGCTCGAGGCGCTCCAGCGCTCACTCGAGGAGACCTCGCGTGCTGCGCGCGTCTGACCGGGCCCCCGGGCTGCTGGTCGGCGAGGGGGTCGAGCTCCCCGACAGCGCGGAGGTCGGCGCCAACGTGGTGCTCCACGCCGGAACGGTCGTCGGGCAGGGTGCGCGCCTGCAGGACGGCGTCGTGGTGGGCAAGCCGCTGGCCCTGGGCCCGCGCTCGAGCGCGCCGCGCGAGGCGCCGCCGCCGGCGGTGATCGGCGCGCGGGCGACGATCTGCGCCGGCGCGGTGCTCGTGGCCGGCGCCCGGATCGGGCAACTGGCCGTGGTGGGGGACCAGGCCCACGTGCGCGAGCGCGCGGTCGTCGGGGAGGGCACCGTGGTGGGCCGCGGCTCGGCGATCGACAACGACGTGACGATCGGCGCTCACGTGCGGGTGCAGACCGGCTGCTACATCACCGCCTATTCGACCGTCGAGGACGACGTGTTCATTGCGCCGTCGGTGACCCTGACCAACGACGACACGATGGGGCGGCACGGCTCCGAGTACGAGGTACGGGGCGCGACGCTGCGGCGAGCGTGCCGGGTGGGGGCGCGAGTCGTGCTGCTGCCCGGGATCGAAGTTGGGGAGGAGGCGTTCGTGGCCGCCGGTTCCGTGGTGACCCGCTCCGTGCCGGCACGCACGCTGGTCATGGGGACCCCGGCGCGCCCGGTCCGCGAGATCGACGACGCGGAGCTGATCGAGCGGTGGTCCTGAGATCCGCGCGCCCTCTCGAGGCGACCGGCGCACGCTCGCGCTCGGGACGGTCGCGGTGGCCACCGGGCTCGCCGCGACGGCGCTCGAGGTAAGCCGGGTCTGGCGGCGGGCTCGGCGCCGCTGTCGACCGAGGCCGGCGACCTGCTGCACGCCGCCGAGGGGCGTGGCCCGTGCGGCTATCGCAAGGTATCGACGCGCGAGAAGGCGGTGTTCAACCGGGCCTGCTTCGAGCCCGCCGCCGGTTTGGTCCCTCCTGCAACGTGCGCCTGGGTCGCCTGGCGCTTTCTGCGTCGAGGCGAGCGGCGAGTGCTCGAAGGCCGGGCAGCTCCGGCGACGTGGCCGAGGTTACGCCGCGGCCGGTCGCACGCGCTCTGCTGCCTCGGTCCAGATCATCTCCTCGCGCCC
>DASQXU010000250.1:0-2211 GCA_035639555.1 Thermoleophilaceae bacterium | reverse complement strand
ACGGCGCGCTGATCGGTGGGGCGAGCCTGGATCCGGCCGGGCTGCTGGGGTGCGCCGCGGCCGCGCCGTGACCCTCCCTCCAGGGCCGGGGCCGCCGCCGCTGCCGCGCGCCTGCCTCGTGGTGCTCGACGGGTGGGGGCTCGCCCCTCCCGGGCCGGGCAACGCGGTGGAGCTCGCCGACACGCCGGTGTTCGACGAGCTCTGGGCCGGCTATCCCCACACGACCCTCACCGCGTGGGGTCCGGCGGTCGGACTGCCCGAGGGCCAGATGGGCAACTCCGAGGTCGGCCACTTGAACCTGGGGGCGGGGGCCATCGTCAAGCAGGACATCGCCCGCATCGACGAGGCGATCGAGGACGCCTCGTTCTTCGAGAACGAGGCGCTGCGGGCCGCGTGCGCGGCCGGGCGGGAGCGAGGGCGGCTCCATCTCCTGGGGCTGGTCTCGGCGGGTGGCGTCCACGCGAGCATGGGGCACCTGCGGGCCTGCCTCGAGCTCGCCGGTCGGGAGGAGGTACCGGACGTCGTGGTGCACGCGTTCACCGACGGCCGTGACACCGCCCCGGACTCGGGAGCGGGGTACGTCGCCGAGGTCGAGGGCTGGATGCGCGAGCTCGGGGTGGGACGGGTGGCGAGCGTGAGCGGCCGCTACTTCGCCATGGACCGCGACCGGCGCTGGGACCGCACCAAGCTGGCCTACGACGCCCTCGTGCACGGGCGGGCCGAGCCGCCGCCGGCCGAGAGCGGCGAGGCCGCGGTCCGCGCCGCCTACGACCGGGGCGAGACCGACGAGTTCGTGAAGCCGACCCTGGTCGGCGAAGAGGGAAGGATTCGCTCCGGGGACGCCGTCCTCTTCTTCAACTTCCGTCCTGACCGGGCCCGGCAGCTGACGCGGGCGCTCGGGGAGCCCGACTTCGCCGAGTTCGACCGCGGCGAGGCCCCGGAGGTCCACCTGACGACGCTGACCGAGTATCAGGAGGAGTGGTCCTACCCCATCGCGTTCCGGCCGCACAACCCGCCGATCACGCTGGCCGACGTGCTCGAGCGGCGCGGGGTAGACCAGCTCCACGTCGCCGAGACCGAGAAGTACGCCCACGTGACGTACTTCTTCAACGGTGGCGACGAGGCGGCGCACGCGGGCGAGGAACGCTGCCTCGTCGACTCCCCGCGCGACGTCCCCACCTACGATCACAAGCCCGAGATGTCGGCCCGGGGCGCGGCCGAGCAGTTCGTCAGGCGCTGGGCCGACGGCGACTTCGGATTCGGGATCATCAACTTCGCGAACCCGGACATGGTTGGGCACACCGGAGTCATCGAGGCCGCGGTCAAGGCGGTGGAGACGGTGGACGCATGCCTCGGCCGCGTGGTGAGCGCGGTTCACGAGTCCGGAGGCGCCTGCCTGATCACCGCCGACCACGGCAACGCCGACAACATGCTCGAGCCGGACGGGAGCCCTAACACCGCGCACTCGATGAACCCGGTGCCGGTGATCGTCACCGCCGCCGTCCGCGAGCTACGGGACGGCGGGATCCTGGCCGACGTCGCCCCGACGATGCTCGCCCTGCTCGGCCAGGAGCAGCCTCCGGAGATGACCGGGCGGCCGCTCTTGGCCGGCACACCTGTGCCCAAGGCTTGACAAACCTCGACTTAGGTTTTATCTTGGCGTGCGTAGCAGATGCACCAGCAATGCAACCTATCCAGGAGGTGTAAGTGATGGCTCTACTGATGAGGCCTGAGCCGTTCTCATCGGAGGTGAACCGTCTCTTCAACACCCTCTTCGACGCCGGCGAGGCCCGGCAGCGTTGGCTGCCGGCCATGGATCTGGTCGAGCGCGACGACCACTACCTCCTCAGGGCCGACCTTCCCGGTCTCAGCGACGAGGACGTGGCGATCGAGGTCGAGGACAACACGCTCACCGTTTCCGGCGAGCGGCGTGAGGAGTCGGAGCACCGTGACCGCGGCTGGTATCGCGTCGAGCGCCAGTTCGGGCGCTTCAGCCGCTCGCTGACCCTGCCCGAGGGGATCGATCCCAACGCGATCACCGCCGGGTTCAACAAGGGCGTGCTCGAGGTACGGATCCCGAAGCCGGAGGAGCGCAAGCCGCGCCGGGTGCAGATCCGCGCCGGCAGCGGCGAGTCGCCCCCGGCGGTCGAGGGGACGGCTGAGGAGCGCTAGCAGGAGAGGCGCCCTCCAAGCCTTGTTGAAGGGACGCGG
>DASQXU010000249.1:0-2500 GCA_035639555.1 Thermoleophilaceae bacterium | reverse complement strand
GAGGGGCTCACCGTAGATGCGGACCCGGACGGGATAGGGTCATGCTCATGCGGTCGTCCACCGAGCTAAGTCCCTGACATGGGCGTTCTCGTCGCCGGCGGAACGGGCGCCCTGGGCCAGGCGGTGCTCCGCGAGCTGGTCGCCTCGGGGTACGAGGTCACCGCCACCTGGATCGTCGAGCGCGAGCGCGAGCGGGTGCAGGCCGAGCTCGAGGAGGGCGTGCGCCTCGTTCGGGCCGACCTCATGGAGGCCGAGGGCGCGGCCGCCGCCGTGGGCGCGGTGGACGACCTCGAGGCCGTGGTCAACCTGGTGGGCGGCTTCGCGTCCGCCCCGCCGGTCCACGAGACCGACCCCGAGGACTTCGACCGGATGATCCGGCTCAACTTGAGGCCGGCGTTCATGCTCGCCCGCGCCGCGATGCCCGCGCTCACCGAGCGCGGCGGCGGGGCGTTCGTGTGCGTGTCGGCCCGCGCGGCCCTGCGGCCGTTCGCCGGGGCCGCGGGCTACGTCACCGGGAAGGCCGCGGTGCTGGCGTTCGTGGGCGCGCTCGACGCCGAATACCGTGACCGCGGGGTGCGGGCGAACGCGGTGCTGCCGAGTGTGATCGACACCCCGGCCAACCGCGCCGCCTCGCCCGACGCCGATACCTCGCGCTGGGTGCCCCCCGGGCGGATCGCCAAGGTCATCCGGTTCCTCGTGTCGGAGGACTCGGCCCCCACGAGCGGCGCCGCCGTCCCCGTCTACGGGCGCGCCTAGTCAGCCGTCGCGCGCGGCCGAGTACGCCAGCACGCCGCCGAATCCGAGCAATCCCAGCCCAGCGACGGCATCGGCGACACGGATCACCCGCCGGCCGAGCGCGCGGCGGGCCACCGCGGTCGCGGTGGCCAGCACGCTCACCCACGCAAGGCTGCCCAGCGCCACGCCGGCCACGAGCAGCACGGCGGCGCCGGTGGTCGCCGCCGCCCCCGAGGCGCTCGCGGCGGCGAAGATGGCGCCCCACGAGGCGATAGTCGCGGGATTCGATGCCGTCCCGCCGAGCGAGGTGAGAAAGGCTCGCCTCGGAGAGGCGACCTCCGAGTGCAGCTCGCCCCCGAGCCGGACGCGAAAGGCGCTGTAGAGCGTGCGAGCGCCGAGCCAGACCAGGACGGCGCCCCCCACGAGCCCGAGCGCCACGCGCACGGGCGGAATCCCGAGGAGCGGCGCGACACCGGCGGCGCCGCATGCGGCATACAGCCCGTCCACGACCGCTATGCCGGCCCCGATCGCCAGGCCGACCGTCCATCCCGCCCGAAGGGTCGAGCGGATGAGGAACAGCGACATCGGTCCGAGTTGCAACGCCACGAAGAAGCCAAGCCCGAACCCGACGACGACCGAGTGCATACGCACAGTCTGCCGTTTGGCGCCATTCCGCGCTCGGTACTAAGGGGAAAGGCGACGACGAGGAGAAGACGATGGCCACAGAGATCGCGACACCGGGTCAGGGGATCCTCAGCCCGGACAGGCAGGGGGACCGCGAGCAGATCATCGAGATGCTGACCAAGGCCTACTGGATGGAGATCGAGACCGTCATGAGCTACATGGCGAACTCGATCAACCCGGACGGAGTCCGAGCCCAGGAGATCAAGGAGTCGCTCGAGGAGGACATCCAGGAGGAGCTCGGCCACGCGCGGCAGTTCGGCGAGCGGATCAAGGAGCTCTACGGCGTGGTGCCGGGATCGCTCGACTTCTCGGCCGAGCAGTCATACCTCCAGCCCCCCGAGCAGCAGACGGACGTCGTGCACGTGATCAAGGGCGTGATCGAGGCGGAGACGGGGGCGATCGAGCACTACAACCGCATCGTCGAGTTCTGCGACGGCAAGGACCTCGTGACCCAGGACATGGCGATCGAGATCCTCCACGACGAGGAGGGTCATCGCCGCCTGTTCGAGGGCTTCCTGCGCGAGTACAAGGCCGAGGGTCTCGCCTGATCGGCCATCCGCCCGCCGCTACCATCGGGTCGCTTCGGCGAGGTAGCTCAGTCGGTAGAGCACACGACTGAAAATCGTGGTGTCGCCGGTTCGATTCCGGCCCTCGCCATTTCGTAAAGCTCCTGCAAGTCGGCCGCTTTTCGGCTTAATTTCCGCGGCTGAGATTTGGACCTGCGCGGCACTTCTGGCGACGAGGTCCAAATCGGGTCCAAAACCCCCGCCTTCTGCGCCGGTTCGGGCCTCGACCGCGCTGGATCGAGTCGCGACGTCGAGCTACGGTCGCCGACGAAAAACGTTGAGCGGCCGGGCGGCGCTGACACGGCCCCGGCCCGCATGGAGGGGTTAGCTCCTATGCAACCGAACCGTATCGCCGACGGCGGGCGTGAACTGCGTCTCGCGGATGGGGACGCTGACCGATGACCCGGAGCTCGTACCTGACCTTCGGCAGCGAGGTGTGCGAGATGCGGATCGCGGTGCCGCGCCGCAACCGCGGGAGGATCCGCAGCCGGGGCGTCGTCTACGTCGACGTGGCG
>DASQXU010000248.1:0-5834 GCA_035639555.1 Thermoleophilaceae bacterium | reverse complement strand
GCGTTGGGCCCTGTCGGTCCTCGTGCGGTTCGCCTTCTTGGAGTGCGAGCTAATAGCCACGGTCGATCCACTTGAGCCAGGCTTCGCGGGCGGCGAACTGGTCCTCGGCCGCCATGAGCTCGGTGTAGGCGCGCAGCTCGTTCGACGAGCCGCGCGCGGACTCGTAGCGCTCCGAGCACTCGGCGCGCCGCTCGCGCGCTCCCTGGAGCCGCTCGACGGCCTCGGCGCGGCTGTCGTCTCCGGTTCGCATCGCTCTCCTCGTCCCCTCGACGTTGGGCCGCCCGAAGAGGAGCGGTTGCCTAGCGAGCGACTGCGTGGTGTTGACCGTAGCAGTCGATTCTCGTACGTGACCGACCACCCGGCGCTCGGCGGGCAGGCGTTGTGCTATGGCGTCGCTGCCCGCGCTGCTCGCAGCGTCCCTCGCCACGGGCCGGCGGGGCATACCTAGGATCTCGGGCCGCGAGGCGCTCCAGCTGGCGGCCCTGGCCGCCACCGAACTCGTCGCCTTAAAACCGCTTAGGCTGGGGGAAACGCTCGCGCGAGCTCGGAGCATCTAGCGAGACTCGCGTTCGCTCGCCATCCAACAGGAGTAAGGTTCCTTCCACTGGCCCCGCGGCCAATAGTCTCAGCCCCAGAGCGGTAGTACGCCGACACGCGACCAACGCGGCGAGGCAACGCACCCGGAGGCGAACGGGATCGACTGTGGGGCCAGTTGGACGCGCGAGCGGCTACGCCGCGCGTGGGCCGGCTCGGGCCTCGCCAGGGTGCAGGCGAGCTCGCCAGGCTGGTGAGCTCGGGGTGACGCTGCGCGCGCTCGAGGCCGCGCACCCGGAGCGGCTCCGCAGGGCGAGGTAGAGAAGGAGGCGGACAAGTGCGTTCTCCCGACTCGAGGGACAGAGACGGCTCGAGGTCGATCCCGGCGGGCCCAGACGACCTTGGGGGGCCGGTCGCGGGGACCGCGCCGTGTGGCATGCACCGGAAGACGACCTCTCCGGGGCGAGCCGCCGACCGCCGTAGTCGTAGGCGTAGCGGTCGGGAAGCAGGCAGAGCCCGACGGCGGCGCCGACCTCGACGAGCGCCAGCGGCGCGGGCAGCGAGGCGAGCGCCGGGAGGAGCACTGCACAGCGCTGATCCTCGGCGTCAGCCCGCCTGCGTCGTCTGCTCCGGGGCCGCGGGTTCCGCGGCCTCCGCGGATACCGGCTCGACCCCGGGCTCGCGCTGCAGCTCCAGGCCGAGGCCGAGCGCCGGGGGCAGCTCTTCTACTTCTGGTCGCTCGACGGCGGCGATCGCTGGAACCCGCTCTTGCGGGGCAACCGCTCGGAGCTGAAGGACAAGCTGATCGCCACCGAGGAGTTCTCGGAGCGGCACTACCAGGCGATGTACGAGCGCTACCTGGTCAACCTGTTCCGGGCGCTCGAGGACAAGCCGGCCGAGCGCCACCTGCGCAACGTTCTGCGCCTGCTCGACCCCGCGGCCCTCGCCATGGAGGCCCGCGGGCTGCCAAACGAGAGGGCGGCGCAGGAGATCGGCGCCTACCTCTCGGGGCTGACTCAGGACCAGCTCAAGCACCTCGCGGGCCTCAGGGACCGCCTCGCCCTGCTCGTCGAGGGCGGCCAGGGCGAGTGGCTTATGCCCTACGAGGAGCCCGACGGCGAGCTCGACCTGCTCCGGGCGCTGTGCGAGGGGGCGTGCGCCGTGTTCAGCCTCAACTCCTCGCGCTACGGCGCCACCGCCAAGCTGCTCGGCAACATGGCGATCCAGGACCTAAAGGCGGTCTGCGGCCTGCGCGAGGAGCGAGCGGAGCTGGCCCGCCCGGCGCTCGTCGCGGTCGACGAGTTCTCGGGCCTCGCCGGCGACCAGATCGCCGGGCTCTTCCAGCGCGCCCGCTCGGCCGGCATCTCGCTGCTGATGGCGACCCAGGAGCTCGCCGACCTGCGCCGGGTCGACGAGGGGTTCGACGAGCAGATCGTCGGCAACGTCGAGTACCTGCTCGCCGGGCGCCAGAACAACCCCGAGTCGGCCGAGACGGTGGCCGCGATCGCCGGCACCGAGGAGGTCTGGGTCCACACCTTCCAGACCGAGGACCGCTTCGGGGCGAAGCGGGACCGACCCTTCCCGCGCGAGTCCGGGGTGGGCACCAAGCACCGCGGCCGCGAGTTTCACATCGCGCCCGACGAGGTGAAGCGGCTGGCAGCCGGACAGATGCTGCTCGTGGAGAAGAATCCGCACCGGGTCGAGATCGTCGACGTGATGTCGGCCGACGCCCCACCGAGTGCAGCGAGGAGAGCGGCGTGATACACGCGTCAGGCACGAAGCCCGCGAGCACCGCGGCCGACGCACTCACTGCGAGAACCAGATGATCCTCGAGCTTCCGGATGCGGCTGTCCATGTCCTCGCTGACGCGGTCGCGGAGCGCGTGGCGGCGAAGCTCGATGAGCTCCAGCCCGGCTCGTCCCCGTGGCTGACGCGGGAGGAGGCGATTGCGTATACGCGGTTGCCGAAGGGCACCTTCGATAAGCGCGCCGCCGCCGGCGAGTTCCCGTCCCATGGCGGCCGGACCAAGATCTTTCACCGCGCCGAGCTCGACGCGGCGCTCGGTTACGCTGCCGGCGGAGGAGGCCGGCCGTTGAGGAGATTGGATGCCGCGTAGCAGCGACCGAACCAAGGTCGAGCGGGGGCTTTACCGCTCCGGTCGTACCTACCTGGCCTGTGCGACGCCTCCCAGCCAGCGGCAGGCGCGGTGGAAAGCGCTCGGCGAGGTGGGAATCATGGAGGCTCGCCGACTGCGCGACGAGTTCCGGGCCGAGGTCGCCGGCGACCGCGACTTACCGTCGGCGGCAGTCGCCCGGGTCACGTTCGCCGAGGCTGCTGCCGACTGGCTCGAGCGCGCCGAGCGGCTCGTCATGGTCGGCGAGCTCTCACAACGGACCTACGACGCCTATGAGTCCGCCTCACGGCGTCACCTGGTGCCTTACTTCGGCCAGCGGAGGCTGCGGTCCATCGGCCCCGACCAGCTCGCCGAGTGGCACGCGACCCAGCGAGCGGCGGGGGCGGCCACTTGGTCGGTCAAGGGCCGTTGGAGCGCGCTCCGCGGCATCCTTGGCTACGCGGCGCGCCGGCGGCTGATCGACGCGAACCCGGCCGACCTGCTCGAGCGCCGCGAGCGACCGCGCGCCGGTGAGTCCCGCAAACGCTTCCTGACCGAGGACGAAATGCGCAGGCTGCTGGCTGCGGCCCGAGAGCGCTACCGGCCGCTGTTCGCGCTCTGCCTTTTCTCCGGACTGCGGCTCTCCGAGGCGCTTGGGCTCGTGTGGGCGGACGTCGACTTCGACCACGCGGTGATCCGGGTGCGGCTCCAGCGCTCCCGGGATGGGAAGCGGGCCCGCATCAAGACACCGGCCGCCGTGCGCGATGTGGTGCTGATGGGCGAGCTCGCCCAGCTGCTCCGCAAGGCGAAGATGGCCTCGCACTTCAAGCGGCCACAGGACCCCGTATTCGCGACCGGCAACCGCACCAGCCTCTCGCAGCGGAACGCCACGAGGGCGTTCGAGAAGTCCATCGACCGTGCGAAGCTGTCCGACATGACCTTCCACGCGCTGCGTCACACGTTCGCGTCGCTTCTGATCGCGCAGGGCCGCGACCCGGTGTTCGTCGCCGACCAGCTCGGCCACACCAGCCCCAAGACCACCCTCGGTGTCTACAGCCACTTGTTCCGTGCCGCCCGCGAGGCGCTCGCGGCCAGGGCGCAGCTCGACGCAGAGTACGGGGCGCTGCTCCGCGAGGCGTCAAGCAGGGAGCAAGCAACAGCGGAAGATGATGGCCGGTAACCACCGTCCCGGAGACTGCTCCCGCCCGCTGATTGAGGTCAATGGCGGCCGACGGCGGGGTGCGGGCGGCGGGGGCGCCGAACTTACAAGCAGGAGGTCGCCTGTTCGAGTCAGGCACCGCCCATTGGCAGAACGCGTGCCGAGCGGGATCCGCCGGGAGAGACAATCTGGTTGCGCACCGCTCCACGCCGGTTGCGGTCGGTCGCGGAGCGCGCCGGCTGCTGGCAGCGGCGATCGGCGCCGGCCAGCTCAGCTTTGAGCCACCCAGCGGACTCGTCCCGTGCGGCATGGGGGCGCCGCCTGAGTACTGACCGGCCTGCGCCGGTCGAAAGGTGACCCACATCGGCGCGATACTGAGTGCGTACGCACACGTACAGACGAAGCTTGCTGCCGGGCCGCAGCGTGCGGCCATCGGACGCAAATACGCAGGGTAGGGGTAACGCGCCCAGCACGCGGGGGACCCAAAAGAGCAGGCGCGGCGAGGCGTACGGCTCCAAGGTCAAGGCCTCGTGGGCGGGTGTGTAAAGCTCTCCCGAAGATGGCGAGAAGCGCCCGCCTCGCTCATGCGGACTTCTCGAAGGCGGTATCGCGCCGGCTGCCGAGGCGCTCGAGCGCGGCCTCGCGAGCGATGCGCTGGATCCAGGCGGCGAAGGGACCCTCGCGCGGTTCGTACGTACCAATCGCGGTGATCAGCCTCGCGAACACCCTCTGGGTGATCTCCTCGGCCTCGCTGCGGTCGCGGACGATGCTCTCGACATAGCCCAGCACGTCGTCCGCGTAGCGCACGTAGAGGAAGTGAACGGCGCTCAAGTCACCATCCTTGGCGCAGGCGATCGCTTTCGCCAAGAGCGTCCCGCTGTCGGCGGCGCCGGTGAATCGGCGAAGCTGGCGGGGACGAAGGGGTGGGCCGGGGTCGGGGGGGCGGCTCCGCCTCGACATGATGGTGGAGTTCTCTGCTTCTCCCTGGACGGATCCCTCTTTCACGGTTGTCTCCTTTCTCGAACGGGTCCGCCGCCGGGGCACCTGCCCGGTGCCCGGCGGGTATGGCTAGGCGGACGCCTAGCCGGGTCGCTCGAGAAGGACGACCAGCGCCACCGACCGCCAGCGCGCCGAGGTCGCGATGAGGCGCTCAGAAAGCAGAGGGGCGAGTCCGGCGAACGCGATCAACAGGAGAGCAAACAAGCTAAGTGAGAAGCCGCCGCCGAAGGGACTTGCCCCGCCACCGGAGAGCTGTGACCGTGCTGGCGACTCCGGAGCGTTTGGCGCGGGCAGCGACTCTGAGGCAGCGGCCACGGGCGCGGAGGGGCCGCCGCGGGTGGGACCCATAAGCGTGGGCGCGGGGAGAATGGAGAGCTTCGAGAGCATCGGGTCCAGAGCTCTGAGAGCCCCGACCTCGAGGCATGCGAGCGGCCCGCACGTCGAGCCGCCGGGCGCCGGGAACGCCCTCGGGGCGGGCTTCGGGGGCGCGACTGCGGACGTCGCCGCGCGAGCCGACACGGTGTCGGCCGAACTCTCGTCCGGTGCTGCCGGCTCAGTTGGCCTCGCCGCCGGCTCCGTCGTGCCGGCCGCCGGTTCGGTCGCCGGTTCGGTCGCCGGCTGAGTCGTCGCGGCCGCGGGGTCGGTCGGGGGCGCGGGGTCGCTCGCGGGCGCGGTCGTCCCCGTCGCCGGGTCGCTCGGCGGCGCCGGGGGGTCGCTCGGCGGCACGGTCGTGCCGGCCGCCGGGTCGGTCGCCGGCTGGGTCGTCTCGGTCGCCGGCTGGGTCGTGCCGGCCGCCGGCTGGGTCGTCCCGGCCGCCGGGTCTGTCGGCGCGGCCGCCGGGTCGGTCGCAGGAGGGCTCGGGGCCGGCGCCGGATCGGTCGGCGTCGTTGCCGGCGGCGTCGCTCCGGTCGTCGCGCCCGTCGTGTCAGCCGCGCCGCTGGTGGCGCCCGTCGTGTCAGCCGTGCCGCTGGTGGCGCCGGTCGCGGTGCCCGTCCCCGTCGCCGCGCCCGTCGTGTCAGCCGTGCCGCT